>JAAZLB010000281.1 GCA_012799535.1 Bacillota bacterium
GAGCAGCAATTGGTTATGGAAGATCCAGAAGGAGCACGGATGGTTCAAGAACTCCTTGAACAACAGTGGAATAGTCTTAAGGCTGTGGTGCAAGCTACTGTCCAAGAACACTTAAATTGCCGGGCTTTGGGTGTTTCTGTAACCTTTAATCCAGAACAAGATGAGCTGGTAGTTTTATGTAGAGTGGTGCAAGGATGATGAAATCTATCGCGGGACGCACCACTATAATTGTCCTTGTGATTATTGCTGTAGGTTTGTGGGCCAGCTTAGCATATTTGAATACTGGTTTTAATCGTCTCTTGACCCAAGAGGCCGAGGGAGAATTTGTCCAGTGGTGGCAAGGGACTACCGATGGTTTCTTTACGGTGGTTAATGGGCAAGAATTACCGGAAAGTTCAACTGGTTTTCTGATTTTAAGTGTGTCCCAAGTGGAGGATAGTGGGCAACTGATAGTCTTAAGTTCTTCTTCTAGCAGGAAGAATTTTCGGCCTGTTATTGAGGTTCAGCACACGGATCGCCTCGGTACGTTCTTAGTTGAAGTGTGGTCACCTCGTTTAGAATCTCTTCATCGTTTCCATAAGGGGGCAGTTTACTCCTTGGTAGGTTTAGCCCTACTGGGAAGTCTTGCCACTGGGTTGGTTGTGCGGCATGAAATACGCCCTATCCAAGAATTAATTGGGCATGCCCATCGCCTCACCCAAGGATCTTTTGAGCAACATTTTGAAATGATTGGATCAAAAGAAGTAGAAGAACTAGCCAATGTCTTCGAGCAGATTCGTTCGAGGTTTAGGCAAGTAGTTAGTGGGGCCATTACCCAAGCTATGATTTGGGAAGGGCAACTGGAGTTATTTCCCATGTCCCAGCTTTTGATTATGTTACGCTTCACTGCCCAAACTGGTGTGTTAGTAGTGATGGAAGGTAATAACTTAGGACGCATCTATCTTGAAGACGGTCAAGTGCAGGGGGCCTTTTATAGGGATCAAAAGGGCTTTCGGGCCTTTTATGCTCTCTTCTTACTGCCGAAAGGTTCCTTTAAGTTTAATACGAAAATGAAACCCTTTCAAGATGAATTATCCGTTGTGTCTTGGTATTCGGTCTTGCTTTATGCAGCCCGACGGGTAACCTCGTTGCAGTTAATCGAGCAATACATCCCGGACCAACGGTTTGTAGCTAAAAAGACTGATTTAGCAGAAGATATGCACTTGATTCAGAGTGATCTAACGCTACCAGAATGGGAGTTATATGACAGTATTGATGGTGAATCTACAGTACGGGAACTAGCTCGCCAGCTGCAGTGGACACCAGAGAGAGTACAACGTTATCTTTATCGCTTCGCAGTAGTGGGCTTAATTGAAACCCAATTGACCTTAGTGACAGAACCACCACCAGATAATGTGGTATCGTTATGGGCTCGGGCAGCCTGGAATAATCGGACTGGGGGGATCTAGATGGTACAGTTTCGTACTAAAGGTGAGTTAGAAGCTGCCATGGGTAATGCGGTGCTCAAATTTGAACGGGAATACTTTGGGCGAGGACCAAGAGAGATTTCCACCCATGTGGTAAAGGATCTAGTTCTCATCCGCCAACGGGGTATTTTAACCCCAGCAGAAGAACAGGTGCGCAATAATCCAGAAAGCGTGGAGTTAATCCAGCGGTTGCGGGAAACTCTCCTAAGGAATAATCAGGAAGTATTACGGGTGACCTTACAGAATTTGACCCAAGCCCAGGTATTGGCCTTATACACGGATCTGAGTGTAGAACATTCGGAAAAATTCATGGTATTTACCTTTGATCAGGATTTAGAGGCCCGTTTTAGGCGTTCTAAACGGCACAGTGGTTAAATTGTAGCAACACTTGACAAGTATCATGGAGGTATGTTAGGCTTAA
>JAAZLB010000282.1 GCA_012799535.1 Bacillota bacterium
ATCTTGCGGAATCTAGCTAGTCGTTCTTCAACCAATTGGTCTAAGGGTATTTTGTTAATAATTGCCAAATAGCGGCGCATAAATGCCCTAACTTGCTGCCCCATTAAAGCATGGTCCCGATGGGCACCACCTAAGGGCTCAGTAATAACATCATCAATAATGCCAAATTTAAGTAAATCAGTTGGAGTGAGGCGCAAAAGATCCGCAGCTTCCGCTGCCTTAGATGAATCACGCCACAAAATGTTGGCACACATCTCAGGGGAAATCACAGAATACCAAGCGTGTTCCAACATTAAAATCCGATCTCCCACACCCAAAGCTAAGGCACCACCACTACCACCTTCACCTGTAATGATAGCTAGAATGGGGGTGCGTAGAAAGGACATTCCCTCAATACACTCTGCAATGACCAACCCCTGTCCCCGCTCCTCCGCTTCAATACCAGGGTAAGCCCCCACCACATCAATTAGGGTGATGATGGGCCGTTGGAATTTCTCCGCCTGCTTCATGAGGCGCAAGGCTTTCCGGTAGCCTTCTGGATGCGGTAAGCCGAAGTTTCGTGCTATATTCTCTTTAGTATCTCGACCCTTTTGAGGGCCAATGACCGTAACTGGTTGCCCTTCAAAAAGGGCTATTCCCCCAACGATGGCACTATCATCACGAAATGATCGGTCACCATGAAACTCAACGAAATCATCGAATAAAAGATCAATGTAATCCAAAGTGGTTGGCCGTTTCGGATGTCTAGCCATCATCACCCGTTGATAGGGCGTGAGCTTCTCGTAGATCTCCTTGCGGAGCTTGTCTACTCTCCGTTCTAGCGTATCAATTTCCTTGCTAAAATCCATTTCAGCACTATCTACAAACTGCCTAAGCTCCGTAATCCTAGCTTCCAACTCTAATATGGGTTTTTCCCATTCAAATGCTTGGATCATCTCTTCACCTACCTATGCCACTTCAACAAGCGTCCTAAATAATCGACAATCTCGTGTCTAGGGACAATCTCGTCAATCATTCCATGGGCAAGGGCGAACTCTGCAGTTTGAAAGCCTTGGGGTAACTTCTGCCTTGTAGTCTCTTCCACAATGCGAGGACCAGCAAAACCAATTAGAGCACCTGGTTCAGCCAAGATTATATCTCCTAGGGAAGCAAAACTAGCATAAATGCCCCCCATGGTAGGATGGGTCAAAACCGAGATATAAAGAAGTCCTGCACGACTATGTTTGCCTACTGCTTGGGCAGTCTTGGCCATTTGCATTAAACTGAAAATGCCCTCATGCATACGGGCTCCACCACCGCCACCAGAGAAAAGCACCACTGGTAATCGGTGTTTTATAGCATACTCAAAACCCCGCACTAATTGCTCCCCAACAACTGAACCCATGCTCCCGCCAATGAAGGAAAAATCGATGATGCCTAACACACAAGGGGAACCTTGAATCTTACCCTTCCCAATTAAGATGGCATCATCCAACCCAGTCTGCTCTTGGGCCTGTTTGATCTTCTCTGGGTAACCAGGGAAATCTAAGGGATTTTGGGCAACCAAGATGGGAAAGGGTTCAAATTCTTGTTCTTCCACCAGCTTAGCAAGTCTTTGGGAAGCACCAAGGCGAAAGTGATGACCACAACTGGCACACAAAAACGCGTCTTTCTCCAATTCCTTGTTATAAATCATCTTGCCACAGCCATCACAGCGAGTCCAAAGATTATCAGGAAAATCATTTTTCTTGGTTGTTTCGTGTGGCTTAACCGTTGCGTATTTCGGTTTACTCCTAAATACATTCAACATGATGTTTTATTCACCCTACCCAAACGAAGCAGCAATGATCTCGTTAGCCTCATCTACTTCAGATTCCGGTACTAATATCTCTACACTAGCGGAATCACCCAAATGGGGTGCTCCAATGGGTCTTAACATAGGTAAGATCCCACCATTTTCAAGAAGTTCTTTTAACATTTCAGCTATAGGCCGATTGGGGGCAATGTACACCACCGTCCACATCGATTAGTGCCCTCCTTTTTATTCTGACTCGGCGATACCCAACTTAGTAAAGACCTTCGCCTTACCCCTTATTTTAATCGCCGAAGTGTGTTCTGTAAACTGAGCAATTAAAATCTCGCCTTTATCGAGTTTTTCCGTGTGATGAAATTTGGTGTTATACCCTCTGGTTAACCCGATTATGGTTACCCCGTCTTCCTGGGCTTGCACCATGATATAACCTTCTTCTTCATAGCTCATCCTGACCCCTCCAATACGCTAATGATATTTCGTTAGTGGTCAAAAAATCCCTTCTAAGAAAGTAGTTCTTTCCATGGGTCGAACCAAACATAAGTTA
>JAAZLB010000283.1 GCA_012799535.1 Bacillota bacterium
GATGAATTAAAAGCAATGCAAAGGGCTGGAAAAGTGGTGGCTCAAGCTCATGCACTAGTTCGAGAACTAGTGCGACCAGGGGCTACCACTTGGGATTTAGATCGAGCTGTAGAAGAATTCATACTAAAGCAAAACGCTATTCCAGCTTTTAAAGGTTACCAAGGCTATCCCGCCTCCATTTGCACTTCAGTAAATGAAGTGGTGGTGCACGGGATTCCTAGTCAAGAAGAGGTTCTAGAAGAAGGATCAATCATCAGTGTAGATATTGGAGCGTTTGTGGACGGTTTCTGTGGTGATAGTGCCTGGACCTATCCAGTTGGGGAAATTTCCCCCGATGTCCAACTGTTACTAGATACTACAGAAGAGGCTCTGTTTCAAGGAATTGAACAAGCGCGAGTAGGTAATCGCCTTTCCGATATCTCCCATGCTGTGCAGAGGCGTGCAGAAGAACGGGGTTTTTCCGTGGTCCGTGATTTTGTGGGGCATGGAATTGGCCGGCAGATGCACGAGGCACCACAGATTCCAAATTTCGGCCCTCCAGGGAGGGGCCCACGGTTAAAGTCAGGGATGACCTTAGCCATTGAGCCAATGGTCAATGTGGGTGGTTATCATGTGGAAGTGCTCGCTGATAACTGGACAGTTGTGACACGGGACCGCAGTTGGTCTGCTCATTTTGAGCACACAGTTGCTATTACAGATGAAGGCCCCGTGATTCTTACAACATTGTAGGAGAGATTGCATGGTGCTCTTAGAAGTGGGACGATTAGTGACGTCAAAAATGGGAAGAGATTCTGGGAAGAAGTATGTGGTGATCGGATTCTATGACGATAGTCACGTGCAAGTGGCGGACGGATTTGTCCGAAAAATCAATAGACCCAAGCGAAAGAACATCAAACATTTGGTTGTTCATCAGGAAAGCTTGGGTGAGGAAACACTTGATGACAGAACGATTCGGAAATTTATAGAACGGCATAGTAATGAGGAGAATGCGGGAGAGGAGGGTTCAGAGGGCTATGGCCAAGGATGATGCTATTGAAGTTGAAGGCACAGTAATTGAACCATTGCCAAATGCAATGTTTCGTGTAGAATTAGATAATGGGCATAAAGTTTTAGCCCACATCTCCGGTAAGATGCGCATGAATTTTATTCGAATTCTACCTGGAGACAAAGTCACCGTTGAACTATCACCCTACGATTTAACTCGGGGGCGAATCACTTATCGTAAAAAATAGTCCGAATGCGGCTAAAGGGGGCGCTAAACAATGAAGGTGAGACCTTCTGTGAAGCCGATGTGTGAAAAGTGCAAGATTATCCGCCGTAAAGGGCGCGTTATGGTAATCTGCGAGAATCCCAGGCACAAGCAAAAACAGGGATAGTATAGAGGGGGTGTCTAAATAAATGGCACGTATTGCAGGTGTAGATTTACCTCGCGATAAGCGAGTAGTAGTAGGCTTAACCTATATTTACGGTATTGGCCGAAGTACTTCTGAAAAAATTGTTGAGATCTGCGGAATTGATCCCGATACGCGTGTACGCGATTTAACTGAGGAGCAAGCCAACCAAATCCGCGAGATCATTGAAAAGCAATTCCTGGTGGAAGGTGACTTACGCCGGGAAGTTAATATGAATATCAAGAGATTGCGGGACATCGGTTGCTACCGTGGTATACGTCACCGCCGCAACCTACCTGTTCGTGGGCAACGAACTAAGACCAATGCTAGAACACGCAAAGGTCCCAAACGCGTCGCTGGTAAGAAGAGATAGGTTGATTGAAAGGAGGAGAACCTAATGGCAAGACCACGAGGTAAGGGTGCTCAACGCCCACGTCGTAGAGAACGTAAGAATATCCCAGTTGGAATCGCTCACATTCGTTCCACATTTAATAATACTATTGTTACCATTAGCGACTTGCAGGGAAATGTAATTTCTTGGGCAAGCTCTGGTAATATGGGTTTTAAGGGTTCCCGTAAAGGCACTCCCTTTGCAGCTGGTATGGCTGCGGAGCAAGCTGCATCTGTTGCTTTGGATCACGGTGTACGGGAAGTTAGTGTATATGTAAAGGGACCCGGTGCCGGTAGAGAAGCGGCTATTCGCTCATTACAGGCAGCTGGTATTGATGTGACCACTATTAAAGACGTTACCCCAATTCCTTATAACGGCTGTCGTCCACCGAAACGGCGCAGAGTATAATTAGTTCTGCCCATGCGTTCGCAAAGGAGGGTGCAAGAACTATGATAGAAATTGAAAAACCAAAAATTGACCAGGTCGAACTAACAGAGAGCTATGGTAAGTTCGTTGTAGAGCCATTAGAGCGAGGGTATGGTCTTACCTTAGGAAACAGTCTGAGGCGGATTCTACTTTCATCTCTACCAGGTACTGCAGTAACCTCGGTCCATATTGAAGGGGTTTTACACGAGTTTTCCACAATTGACGGTGTTGTAGAAGACACCGTTGATATAGTGCTTAACTTAAAGAAACTTCTGGTCAAACTGCATACTGAAGGTCCAGTTACTATCCGTGTTGAAGCGAATCAAGAGGGACCACTTTTGGCAGGGGATATTACAACTGATCCTACAGTGGAAATCCTCAATCCCGATCTAGTTATTGCGACCTTGCAAAAGGGCGCTCAACTAAACATGGACATTACAGTGGCTAGGGGCCGTGGCTATGTTAGTGCTGAAAAGAATAAGAGCCCTGACCATCCCATTGGTCTAATTCCGGTGGATTCTATCTTCACCCCCGTGACTAAAGTACTTTACTCAGTTGAGGACACACGGGTTGGGCAAATTACCGACTATGACCGCTTGGTTCTGGAAGTCTGGACCAATCGCACCATCGCCCCAGATGAGGCAGTAAGTTTGGCTGCCAAGGTTTTGATGGAACATATTAAATTGTTCACCGACTTAACCGATGGCGTGGGCAACGTGGAAATCATGGTGGAAAAAGAAGAAGAAAGTATTGATCGCCTCATGGAGATGACTGTGGAGGAACTAGATCTGTCTGTGCGTTCTTATAACTGTCTCAAGCGGGCGGGTATCAACACAGTAGATGAGTTGGTACGGAAAACCGAAGAAGATATGATGAAGGTGCGAAATCTAGGTAAGAAATCCCTCGCGGAAATCAAGGAAAAACTCGGCGAACTAGGACTTTCCTTGCGTAAATCGGATGAATGAGGTAGGTGAGCGAGATGAAACAAAAGAAGTTAGGTAGAACTTCTGGCCACCGGCGGGCTTTGCTACGCAATCAGGTAACCGCTTTGATCATGCATGGCCAGATTGAAACTACAGAAGCCAAGGCCAAGAGTATCAAACCTTTGGCCGACAAAATGGTAACACTAGGTAAGCGTGGAGATCTAGCCGCTCGGCGCCAAGCCGCTGCCTTTTTGACAGATCCAGTTGCAGTTCAGAAACTATTCGACGATGTTGCTCCTAAATACGAAGATCGTAACGGGGGTTACACCAGAATTATCAAAACCGGTGTGCGTCGGGGCGATGCAGCACCGATGGCGATCATTGAATGGGTTTAAGCTGATACAAACAAGGTCGCAGAGGAGTCTCCTCTGCGTTCTCTGTTTTAGGGGTGGTGAAGATGGCAAAACCATTGATTCGTTTTACTGACGTAAGTTTCCAATATGGGAGGATTCATCCCGGGGAGACTTCCGCAGCATTGCACAACATTAACTTGGAAGTCTACGAACACGAATTTGTTGCAGTTTTAGGTCATAACGGTTCTGGCAAATCCACTTTAGCAAAACATGTCAACGCCCTACTGATTCCCACCTCGGGACAGGTTATGGTTAGCGATTTAGATACCAGTGATCAAGACAAGGTGTGGGAAATTCGTCAACAGGTGGGTATGGTTTTTCAAAATCCAGACAACCAGCTTGTGGCCACCACGGTGGAAGAAGATGTGGCTTTTGGACCGGAAAACTTGGGGATTCCTTCCCTAGAAATTCAAAAACGAGTGACTGAGGCCTTGCAGGCCGTGGACATGCTTGATTATAGGTTACATTCACCACACCAACTTTCTGGCGGTCAGAAACAACGGGTGGCCATTGCCGGAATGATCAGCATGCGCCCTAAATGTATTGTCTTAGACGAACCTACGGCAATGCTTGATCCTGAGGGTCGTCGGGAGGTGATGAGCACTATTCATCGTCTCAATAAAGAGGAAGGTATTACAGTGCTCCACATTACTCATCACATGGACGAGGTGATCGCCGCGGATCGGGTGATTGTGATGGATCAAGGACGAATCGCTTTACAGGGAACCCCCCGAGAAGTCTTTAGTAATGTGGACTTGTTACGGGAGCTTCACTTAGACGTTCCTCAAGTCACCGATTTGGCCCAAAGATTACGGTTAAAAGGGTATCCCATACAAGAGGGAACACTAACCGTTAGTGAGATGGTGATGCAATTATGTCCATCAGATTAGAGAATGTTTCTTATAGTTATCTAGAGGGAACACCTATGGTTAAGGTGGCCTTGAGTGATGTTAATTTGGAGATTGAAGCTGGCGAGTTCGTGGGCCTAATTGGGCCCACAGGATCAGGGAAATCTACTTTGGTACAGCATTTCAATGGCTTAATTCTTCCTTCTTCAGGTAAAGTCTATGTTGACGGTGTCGATCTTACCAAGAAAGACACCCAGTTACGCCTTATTCGCCAAAAGGTAGGATTGGTCTTTCAATATCCTGAACATCAACTCTTTGGAGAGACTATCCTAGAGGATGTGGGCTTCGGACCCCGTAATGGTGGTTTAAGTGATGGTGAAGTAGAGGAACGGGTACGAGAGGCCTTAGAGTATGTGGGTATGGATTACGAGTCTCTTAAGGATCGCTCGCCCTTTGAATTAAGTGGAGGTCAAAAGCGTAGGGTGGCCATTGCAGGGGTGTTGGCTATGCGACCTTCAGTCTTAATTTTAGATGAGCCAACCGCTGGCTTAGATCCACAGGGGCGAGAAGAGATCTTGTCTGAAATAAAACGCCTCCACGAAGAACGGGGTATCACCGTGATTTTGGTAACTCACAGTATGGAAGATGTGGCCCGCTTGGTGGATCGAATCATTGTAATGGAGCGGGGCTGCGTGGCCTTAGATGGTACGCCAGTTGAGATTTTTCGCCAGGCGGATCGCTTGCAGGATATGGGCTTGGGTATCCCCCAAATCACTGAGCTTATGCGCGAGTTACAAGCTCAAGGCTTAGACGTTAACACTGATATTTTACGGGTGGAGCAAGCCGAAGAGGAGATTATTAGAATAATGGGGTGGCAAAAATGAGCATGTTTAAGAATGTCACCATTGGCCAATATATCCCTGGAAATTCGGTGATCCATCGACTAGATCCCCGGACAAAAATTTTGGCTACAACTCTACTTATTGTGGTGTTGTTTATGGTTAAAAGCGCCATAGGTTATGCTTTGGTAGCCTTGGGAATTGCAGGAGTAATTTGGGCCTCAGAAATTCCGTGGCGTTATGTGATTCGTGGTTTGCGCCCCTTGCTAGTAATTTTGATTCTTACCGTTTCTCTGCACTTGTTCATGACTGAAGGACGAGTAATCCTGCAAATCTGGTTCTTAAAGGTTACTTGGGAAGGCTTAGTTCGAGGACTGATGATGGGTTCTCGCCTAATCCTCCTCATTGTAGGTACTTCACTGTTAACTCTAACCACTTCACCCATTCAGCTCACTGATGGAATTGAAAGTCTTTTAACTCCCGGAAAGAAAATTGGTATTCCTGCCCATGAGTTGGCTATGATGATGACCATTGCCCTTAGATTTATTCCGACTCTTTTGGAGGAGACAGAAAAGATCATGAAGGCTCAGATGGCCAGAGGTGCTGATTTCCAAAGTGGTGGGATTATGCAACGGGCGAAAAGTCTAGTACCCCTCTTGGTGCCTCTTTTCGTGAACGCCTTTAGGCGAGCAGACGATCTGGCGATCGCCATGGAGGCTAGGGGTTATCGTGGGGGCGAAGGGCGCACCAAATTCAGGGAGTTGAAGCTTCAACCTATGGATGGGGTAGCTATCACAATAGTTGTGTCCTTTGCAGTTGTTGTTGGGGTCTTCTTCTAGGAGTCAGTTATGGGCACTTACTGTTTGGTAGTACAATATGACGGAACTGAGTATGCAGGTTTCCAAGTTCAGCCGAATCAAAGAACCATTCAAGGAGAATTGGAAAAAGCTTTAGCTAACCTCGCCCCCCAGCCCATTCGCATTGCAGGGGCCGGTAGGACAGATGCGGGGGTGCATAGTGAAGGACAAACCATTAGCTTTCGCGATCCTTACTTGACTGTACCCGTAGAGCGACTACCCTATGCCCTAAATGCCCTTTTACCACTGGATATTCGGGTGGTAAGCAGTAGGTTGGAGGGCCCAGATTTCCACGCGCGTTATAGTGCCTTGGAGAAAACTTATCGTTACCAAATTTACGAGGGTGAATTCCCTAATGTCTTTTGGCAACGTTATGCCTACTGGACAAAGCAATCCCTTGATTGGGTTGCTATGGAACACTGTGCAGAGCTTTTCATTGGCACACTGGATTTTGCCGCCTTCGCTGCTAGTGGTAGTAGTGTGAAAACCACTGTAAGAACCATGCACAACGTGGAGTTTGATTACTCGAAGCCCTTAAAGACGATCAGTTTTACCGCGGATGGTTTTTTGTATAACATGGTACGCAATCTAGTTGGCACTTTACTTGATGTAGGGTTAGGAAAACTGACTATGGAAGATGTGCAAACTATTCTAGAGAGCCGAGACCGGCGTTTAGCGAGTGCCACCATTGCACCCCATGGACTTATTTTGGAAAGCGTAAAATATTCTTGACACGTAGCCGTGAGTGTTGTAAAATGAGAGTTGGCAATTTTACTTTAAAAAGCCTGTATTGGTAGCGACACAGCCCCGTTCGTTCCCATAAAAGGCATTAAGATAAACTTGTTGGAGACAAAGGGGGGAAATCCCGAAATGAAAACCTATGTAGCAAAACCACACGAAGTGGAAAGAAAATGGTATGTTGTTGACGCTGAAGGACAAACCTTAGGTCGTTTGGCCACTCAAGTAGCCACTATTCTGAAAGGTAAGCACAAGCCTATCTACACACCTCATGTGGATACTGGCGATCATGTGATCGTCATTAACGCTGAAAAAATCCACTTGACCGGTAATAAACTTCAAGACAAGAAGTATTATCGTCATAGCGGATATGTGGGCGGGATTAAATCGACTACCGCAGGTGAACTACTTAACCGCCATCCTGAGAGGGTTATTGAAGCTGCCGTATGGGGTATGCTTCCTCACAACCGCTTAGGTCGTCAAATGATTAAAAAGCTTAAGGTGTATGCTGGTGATCAGCATCCGCACCAAGCTCAACAGCCAGAGACTCTGGTTCTGAAATACTAAAACAAAATACGAACACAGACCCTAGGTGAAGGGAGGAAATCTGGATGAGTGCTGTTCAACAATCTGAAGTGAACTACGGAACTGGTCGGAGAAAGAAATCAGTTGCCCGTGTACGGATTATTCCTGGTAATGGTAACATTACTATTAATAAAAGAGATATTGATGATTACTTTGGTCGCGAGGTGCTACGTACCATCGTACGTCAACCACTAGTAGTCACCAATACTGAGGGTAAGTATGACATTATCGTTAATGTCCACGGCGGTGGAACCACTGGTCAAGCTGGTGCCATTCGTCACGGTATTTCCCGTGCCCTAATTACAGTAGATGAAGATTTTAGAGCGCCTTTGAAGAAAGCTGGCTATCTCACAAGAGATCCACGTATGAAGGAAAGAAAGAAGTACGGCTTGAAAAAGGCCCGGAGAGCTCCACAATTCTCCAAACGCTAGGATTATTATACAAGACCCGCAAACAATCGTTTGCGGGTTTCTCTTTATCCGGTTTGGTTACCTTGCTCCCTTTCTTCTTGAGGAGGAAGTACCGTAGGAGGTTCAATTGGTTCTACCGGTTCCGTGGGTTGTGTTGGCTCAGGAGTCGGCGTTGGCTCAGGAGTCGGCGTTGGCTCAGGAGTTGGCGTTGGCTCAGGAGTTGGCGTTGGCTCAGGAGTGGGTGTTGGCTCAGGAGCCGGTGTTGGTGTCGGTGTTGGTGTTGGTGTTGGTGTCGGTGTCGGTACTGGTGCTCGTGCTACTGGTGGAATGGCGCAAGGTGCCATTTGGGTTGGTTTAGTACCTTTAATAAAGGCGTCGAGTTCCACCTGGGGACAGCGCTCACTAGCTAGTAGACCTGTAAAAACATCGATTAATACATCTGTTTCCACATCTGTTGGCACAGTAAACTCTCCTTTGTCAACTTCTTTGTGTACTTGGGTCATGAGTGCTGCCCAAATTTCCCCTGCCACTAGCTCAGAGCTCTCTTCTGATTTCGCTTCAGGCAATTGCACAAGAACTCCTGCTAGTAAAGAAGGTGTGTAGCCAATACACCACTGGGTTTTTCCATCTTCAGATGTACTAGTAGCAAGGGCCCCAGAGAAATCTAGGTCGAGGCTTCTAGCGGTTCCATATTGGGGACTCGCCATAAGCATATTAGTTAGTAAATAGGCTTCTTGTTCAGTCAGTACTCGTTTAGGTGCCGTCTCTTGACCTTTTAGCACAATCTTTCCTTGGGTATCCTGCACTTGCACGAAAGGAGTAGGTTGTAGCTGGAGCCCTTTGAAACCAGGTAAGTAGGCTTGAGTCAACTCAAGAAGAGACAAACCACTAGCCACCTCCCCCATTGCTAGAGCGAGTTTGTAGTCTTCAGGCTTCAGTTTCAAGTTAAGGTTCTCGAGAAAGTCTTTGAATTTAGCTATACCTAGTTTATTCAGGGTCCAAACAGTTGCATTATTCAGATCCATGGCTAGGGCTTGTTTCATGGTAATGGCACCCCAATACCGATCTCCTGCATTTTTAACCTCAAAATCCCCGAACTTTCTTCGGATATCTTCAACTAAGTGATTCATTGCCCAATCTTCCTTAAGGGCAGTGGCGTAAATTAGAGGTCTTAGGGTAGTTCCCACCTGGGTTTGTTTGGTTGTGGCAAGATTAGTCTTATTTTTTTGGTGATTGAGTCCCCCCACCATGGTTAAGATTCGCCCATCTTGTGGATCAATAATCACCACTGC
>JAAZLB010000033.1 GCA_012799535.1 Bacillota bacterium
AAAAATGTGGTGTTCAAGAGCACCCTTGTGACCAGGGGTTATGGGAAAGCAGTTGTGGTTACAACTGGAATGGATACAGAAATTGGAGAAATAGCCCATCTTTTGCAAGAAAAACCAGAAACTGCCACCCCACTACAAAGACGATTAGACCAACTCGGTAAAATCTTGGTGGCAGCTTGCTTAGCCATTGTAGCAGTTGTTTTTATGGTTGGTGTAAAGCAAGGTTTCCCCGTTTATAAAATGTTTATGGTCGGAGTGACCTTAGCGGTGGCAGCAATCCCCGAAGGGCTACCTGCGGTGGTGACTATTGCCCTTTCTGTGGGGGTACAAAGAATGAGCAAACGAAAGGCGATTATTAGGCAATTGCCCGCAGTAGAAACCTTAGGTTGCGCGACTGTAATTTGCTCCGATAAGACTGGTACCTTGACTTTGAATCAGATGGAAGTGCAAGAGGTTTGGGCTCCTCCGTTGACTTTAAACTTAGGGATGAACCAAAAACGGATCACCCTCACGAACCAGCATGATTCTCTTTTTTATACTACCACTATTGGTGCTCTTTGCACTAAAGCAGAGGCTTATAGCCTGAAGGATGTCTTTGGTGAACCAACAGAGGTAGCCTTATTACGTTTTGCTTTGCAAAGTGGATTACAGCAAACTAGTCTAAAGCGTCAATATCAGGAAGTAAAAAGTCTCCCCTTTGATTCTGAGCGTAAACGGATGACAGTGATCGTGAAAGAGGGAGGAGAGTATTTTGCTTTTATGAAGGGGGCTCCTGATGTTGTTTTGCAAAGATGTACCCATCTCTTAGTGGGAACCCAGGTGGTTGCTCTCACTCAAGAGCGGAGACAAGAAGCCCTTAAAGTCTTAGAACGTATGGCCGAACAGGCTCTTCGAGTCTTAGCAATGGCTTATAGATCCCTAGGAGAACAGATCTCGTCTGAAGAAAAATGGGAACAGGGACTAATATTTACCGGATTAGTCGGTATGCTCGATCCCCCTCGTCCGGAGGTCCCTAGCGCTATTCGCGCGGCTCGCCAAGGTGGTATTCGCACGATTATGGTAACAGGGGATCACACCAAGACAGCCAGTGCCATTGCGCAGCGGCTCGGTTTATTTACCACCGATTTTCATCAAGTGGTAACCGGGGCAGAATGGGAAGCCCTCACACCACTCCAACAGCAGGAGCAGATTAAAAAAACAGCAGTTTTTGCTAGAGTCGCTCCCAGTCACAAATTATCTATTGTCCGGGCATTACAAAAGAATGGGGAAATTGTGGCTATGACTGGGGATGGGGTGAATGACGCCCCCGCAGTAAAGGAGGCGGACATTGGAATTAGTATGGGGATTCAAGGGACTGATGTAACTAGGGAAGCTAGTGCCATGGTTTTATTAGATGATAATTTTGAGACGATTATCAGTGCGGTCCAAGAAGGGCGCGCCATATATGATAATATTCGCAAATTTATCCGTTATCTGCTCGGTTGTAATGTGGGAGAAGTGCTCACCATGTTATTAGCTACCCTAGGGGGTCTGCCCTTACCCTTAATACCTATGCAGATTCTTTGGATGAACCTAGTTACTGATGGACTTCCCGCCATTGCCCTAGGTTTGGAACCTACAACAGAGGACCTAATGTTACAAAAACCGCGCAATCCGAGGGAGGGAGTGTTGGCCAGAGGGCTTTTGATGAGGATTTTGTTTTCCGGCAGTGTAATCAGCCTTTCCTCCCTCGCTATCTTCGTATTAGGTTTAGCCTTGTACCCTGATGATGTAAATCGGGCTCGCACCATGGCCTTTACCACGTTAGTTATGGCTCAGCTTATTTTCGCCTTCCAGTGCCGCTCAGAACGTTATACTCTTTTTGAAATGAACTTTTGGGGGAACCTGTACCTAGTGGTAGCTG
>JAAZLB010000284.1 GCA_012799535.1 Bacillota bacterium
CGTTCCTTAAGTTTGCCAAGATCAACTCGAACTCAAACAGATGGGAGCCGAGTACAGCCCGTACAGCATCTTGACCTAGAGTTTTCTCAAGAGTTGTGAAGAAATCCGCTACTTCCTCATTGGAAACACTAAGTTCCCCACGTAAAACAGCTTCTATCTGGCCTAGTTCAGTCTGGGCGAGGGTTTTTTCTGGATCAACAATATCTAACAGGTGCTGTAAATACCTCAGGGACAAAAGGGGCTGGTGTTCTATGTCAAGGGCTACAAGCGAAAACTTTTGTTCTTCAGGTAAAGACTGCCAGAGAAGATGCACTCTTTTCCAGTGTTCAAGGTTGTCCTTAGTCCAAAAGTAAGTACCCTTTACTCCATCGAAGGCCCTATACAACACTTCTTCATTTCCAGTCTCTACATATTCCCTTAGATATCCTACTATACTTGGGGAGAGCTCCAGTAGATAGTTTCGGACCCCACCTTCCAATACAAAGAATTCTAAGAGAGCTGATTCGAGTTCTTGATTAATAGCCACACCGTGGGACTCTCCCACTAGGAAAACACGATGCTGGGACAGTTCAGCACGGAAAGGGAAAGTAACATCTTTCAGGTTTGTAATTGGCCAACTATTGTCTTCTATGTAGTGCTTAAGAGCGGTTTGCTCATAATCTTCAGTTTCTTCTGAGACGAATCTTAGGGATGCTTGGGCGATTTCCGTAAGGACGGGATTTTCTGTGACAATCTCGAGAACGCGCCTACCGACTACCGAGACTTGATCCTCTGTATGGAAACTTAGGAACAATTGATGCAATGCCTCCGCTTGTTCTTTAGTTTCTGTCACAACAAAGTTAACTTGAAAATATCCTTCTGAGGTTCTAAAGACATAGTTGCGCAGAAGTTCAATTTCTACTCCTAGCTGGTTAGAAAATGCCAATATTTCACCCGGGGACGCCAGATAATCTAGCTCTAGGACCCACCCCACTGGTAATGAATCTCGCACAAGTAAAGTGCCGTCACCTGTCCACGCCAACGCGGTATTTCCCCAGAACGTTAAAATCACAAGCAGCAAAATCCACACCCGTTTAGTCAAATTCATCCGCCTCCTTTTCCATCCTAAAAACATTATATTCTAAAAAGTCCCCACCAGCAATGGATGGGGACTTTGAGTGTAAAATTACTCTACACTAGGCCGACAATCAAGGCCACAGCACCTACGATAACGGAAATCCAGCCAACGGTTTTCTTAGGTGAGAGAATTGCTAAAACACCTAGAACGAGACCAACAATTGGCAGAAGAATAGGTTGCCACCAAAATCCTATAACAGCGAGGATAATCCCGATCCAACCAAACCATGCACCCGCGGTTTCGTTGATCTTGTGCTCTTGTTGCAAATTAGTATTAGCCATCAAGTACCCCTCCTTTGGAATATAGAGCGTCTAGAACCAAAAACTGGCTCTAACGTTAACCCTATTATAAATCCCCAAGGAGCCTATTTCATTAGACAGAAAAGAAATGTGTCGTAAATTTGGACAAAATCGAAAAATGTCTAAAAAGTTC
>JAAZLB010000034.1 GCA_012799535.1 Bacillota bacterium
ACTCCACGGTATAATAATTTTAGGTTTGGCCTAAAACGAGGTGACTTCTGTGGTGGATATCAAACGGGTACAAATTAACATCTCGGCGCAACTTTTAGCCGAAATTGATAAGCTAGCACACGAAAGACAGATTAATCGCAGTCAGTTTATACAAAATGTGGTGCAATTGTATATAATGGAGAGAGAGCCAGAGGGCTTACGGGAGAAGCTCCGGATAGGCTATCAGATTATGGCTGAGTTGAATCTAAAAATCGCTGAAGAAGGTAATGATGACGAGCTTTTAGATAACTACGAACGCCAGTTGGCGGAGGCTGAATAGAGTGGATAATGTCTTACGAGGGGATGTTTATTACGCGAATTTAAACCCCGTAATCGGTTCTGAACAAGGTGGCGTCCGACCGGTCTTAATTCTACAAAACGATATTGGCAATAAATATAGTCCCACAACCATTGTGGCCGCCATCACGTCCCGAATCAAAAAAGCAAAGCTACCAACCCATGTGGAGTTGGATAGCTCCCATTTCGCGTTAGAAAAAGATTCGGTTATTCTTTTAGAACAGGTGCGTACTATCGACAAACGCCGCCTCAAAGAGAAGATCGCCCATCTTGATGATGATACTATGGCACAAATTGACCAGGCTTTACAAATTAGCTTAGGTCTAGTTAAAATGTAATTTATACATACATAGAAAAATACACTCACTCTGTGGGTGTATTTATACTTAGGAGGGGATTATATGAAAAGCAAACAACCATTGATTGGTCTAGTCTGTGGTCATCAAAGGGAAAATCCAGATCGTTACTATGTGAACAATGCCTACATTCAAGCAGTAATTTCAGCAGGGGGAACCCCCATACTTATACCGTACCAACCTAAAGAGCAGATTCGTGCACTTATTGAACTTCTTGATGGTCTGGTTTTACCAGGTGGGATAGATGTAGATCCTAACCGCTATGGACAAAACCCTGTAATTGAATGTGGAGAAATTGATCCCTACTGGGACGAACTAGATCTAACTGCAGCTGGCTTTGCCTTAGAACGGGATATTCCTGTCCTAGCCATTTGCCGAGGCATACAAGTGCTAAATATTGCCCTAGGTGGTAGTCTAGTCCAAGATATCCCCTCCCAAATTACAGAGCCGATTAAGCATACTCAAGAAGCCCCCCGCTGGTACGCTACCCACGATGTGTCAATCCAATCAGGAAGCATGCTAAAAGAGATCTGGGGTACCGCTCCCACTAGGGTCAATTCTTATCATCACCAAGCAGTAGGGTCCCTTGGAAAGGGCTTAAGAGTAGTGGCCACTGCCCCCGATGGAGTGATTGAGGCGGTGGAAAGTGGAGAACATCGCTTTGTCCTTGGTGTTCAGTGGCATCCAGAGCTCATGGTAGAACATTATCCTGCAGCTCGTCGGATTTTCTCCCATTTCGTGCTAGCTTGTACAGCTAACTAATCCCATCTAGCAGGAATCTTCCCCTCCATGGTGAACATGATTGTAATGTACAAAAGGAGGGGAACTTTGTGTTAGCAATTAAAAATGCCAAAGTTTACACCATTACAAACGGAATTCAAACTGGAACTGTACTCATTGATGATGCTGGCAAAATTGCCGCCCTTGGTGAAGTAGAAATTCCCCAGGGCGCCCAAGTAATTGACGCCACAGGAAAAATTCTAATGCCCGGTCTAATTGACGCCCACGGACACGCGGGAATCTATGAAGAGGGTTTAGGTTGGGAGGGCTCAGATGGCAATGAGGTGACTGATCCTGCCACTCCCCACCTGAGGGCTTTAGATGCTATTAATCCCCATGAAGACGGTATTAAAGAAGCCTTAAGTGGTGGAGTAACTGCCATGTGTGTCTTGCCCGGTAGTGCCAATGTAATTGGAGGTCAAGGTGTAGTAGTCCACATGTATGGTAACACTGTGGAGGAAATGATCATCACGGAACAGGGCGGCCTCAAAATTGCCTTTGGAGAAAATCCCAAGCGAGTGTATTCGGGACAGAAAAAAACCCCCTCTACTAGAATGGCTACTGCTGCCGTTTTACGGGAAAATCTCGTGAAGGCCCAAAACTACCTAGCCAAATTAGAAAAGGCAGAAGTAGATCCAGACAAGGCTCCGGAACGGGATCTAAAGATGGAAGTTTTAGTCAAAGTACTCAAAGGCGAACTACCAGTCAGAGCCCACGCCCATAGGGCTGATGACATTATGACTGCTTTACGGATCGCCAAAGAATTTAACCTCAAGATCAGTATTGAACACTGCACTGAAGGGCACAAAATTGTAGATGAGTTAAAAGAGGCTGGAGTCTGGGCCATAATCGGGCCAACCATGACTAATAAGTCTAAGGTAGAGCTACGGGATCGTTCTTTTGAGACCTTAAAAACTCTTTACGAAGGTGGCGTACCCTTTGCCATTACCATGGATCATCCAGTCTTACCTGTAAACTACTTACCAACTGCCGCGGCCATGGGAGTGAAAGCTGGTCTACCAAAAGAAGAGGCCCTCAAAGCCATCACCATTAACCCTGCGACAATCCTAGGAATTGAAGATCGCTATGGTTCCATTGAAGTAGGAAAAATGGCGGACCTAGCCCTTTGGAGTGGAGACCCCTTAGATGTACAATCAGAGGTGGAGCAAGTCTTCATCCATGGTCAAAGTGTTTTTGTCAAGCCTGCCTAATTTAGGAGGAATTGTTTTGTTTAAAGTTACAACCACTAGCCCCCAAGAAACCCTCAGCTTAGGGAAAACACTTGGTAAACTGTTATTACCAGGAGATTTCCTCAACCTCAGAGGGGATCTGGGGGCAGGGAAAACCTTATTAGTCAAGGGGATAGGGGTGGGTCTCGGTCTCACCGCGGAAGAGGTGACCAGCCCCACCTTTGCCATTATTAACGAATACAATGGGGACTACCCTCTTTACCATTTTGACCTCTATCGCCTAGAAACTGATTTGGAACTCGAGCAAATCGGTTACTTAGATTACTTCTATGGTTCTGGGATTACCTTGGTGGAGTGGGGTCAACTTTTTGTGCACCACCTACCTACAGAACGGCTCGATCTTATTTTAGAGGTAATAGGTCCTGAAGCAAGGGAAATTACCTTCATTCCTCAAGGTGAGCGTAGCGCGGAAATCGTGGAACAACTAAGGGGGCTTTATTAGTGTACGTTTTAGGAATAGATACCTCTACCCTAACGGGAGGGGTGGCCTTACTAAAGCAAGGGGAGCTGGTGGGAGAGTCGGTCTTAAACATCCGGACCACCCATTCGGAACGACTCTTGCCTGCTTTAGAAATTCTCTTGGAGCAGGCTAACATAACCCCTCAAGAGTTAGATGGCATTGCAGTTGTAACTGGGCCTGGCTCCTTTACAGGGATTCGCATCGGGGTAGCCACCGCCAAGGGCTTAGCCTATGCCTTAGACCATCCCTTAGTGGGAACTACCACCTTAGAGGCGTATGGCTGGCAATTTAAATATTTTCCCGGGGCGGTAATATCCTTAATCGATGCGAGGCGTGAACAAGTGTATTGGCAAGCTTTTGAAGCCGGGGAAGGCCTAAATGAGCCCGCTCATGGCCCCTTGAGTGATGTTTACACTTATTGCGCTAGGCTTAGCCGTCCTTGTTTATTTGTGGGAGATGGGGCCCTTGCTTATGCTGAAAGGATAGGAGAACAAGTTCCAACAGGGATTTTCCCATCACCAGCTTTGAGCTTGCTTCGACCAAGTGCGGTGGCAGATTTAGGCTACACCCGCTTGCTACAAGGGAACAGCAGTAATGCCTTTGCTTTAAATCCCACCTACATGCGGAAAACGGAGGCGGAATTGAAATGGCAGGAGAAAGCATAACCTACCGCCTAATGACAGTTGATGACATTCCCCAAGTGCAATTAGTAGAACGGAAGTGTTTTACCACCCCCTGGTCTAGAAGTATTTTCATCAGTGAAGTGACCCGGAATGATAATGCAGTTTACATAGTAGCAGAAATCGGGGAGCGCATTGTGGGCTACGCGGGGATTTGGGTGATTCTCGATGAAGGACATATTACTAATGTTGGGGTGCACCCTGACTTTCAACGACAGGGAATTGGGCAAGGGCTCATGGAACATCTCACCATCTGTGCAGTTGCTCGGGGCGTTACATGTATGACCCTAGAAGTGCGGGTGAGTAATTACGGGGCTCAGGCATTATACACTAAGCTTGGTTTTGCACCCAGTGGAATTCGCAAACAGTATTATCAAGATGACAAAGAAGACGCTTTAATTATGTGGAGGGAGTTAGGTGAAGAGTGGACTAACCTTGGGGATTGAAACTAGTTGTGATGAGACTGCGGCGGCCGTAATTCAAAACGGAACTACTATCTTATCTAATGTAGTTTTATCCCAGATTAATATTCATCAAAAATATGGGGGAGTGGTCCCTGAGATCGCCTCGCGCCACCATATCGAAGCGATTTTTCCAGTGATTAATGAAGCTTTAAAAGAGGCCCAAATCACCTTAGATGATATAGAGGTTATTGCGGTAGCTTATGGACCGGGACTTGTAGGAAGTCTGTTAGTGGGAGTGGCCGCGGCGAAAGCCCTCGCCTTTGCTAAGAACAAGCCCTTAGTAGGTGTAAACCATATTGAGGGTCATATTTATGCTAACTTCCTCACAGGACAAAGGGTCAAACCACCCCTAGTTTGTTTAACCGTCTCTGGTGGACATACAGATTTACTTTTAATCCCCCGTCTAGGGGAATACAAAATCATTGGGCGCACTAGGGATGATGCGGCTGGTGAAGCCTTTGATAAGGTGGCACGAG
>JAAZLB010000285.1 GCA_012799535.1 Bacillota bacterium
AAGCAACTAGCCTCAAGGAACTCACAGACAACTGGTACACTAACGCTAAGGTGATGCTGAAATCACTTCGGAATATGGATGAATCCATGCGCCAGATTATTTCCGAGACCCTGCATTTATTACTAAAATCCGCTAGGCAAAACGTAGCGCTGCCCACGGCGAAAATCAGGAAATAGCCACATACTTGTGCGGTGTAGTTAGCGATTCCTTAACTGTGGATCACTAAGATCCCTAAGACCATCACCTAGTAAGTTAAAGCCTAAAACTGTAAAAACAATGGCAAGGCCGGGAAACAAGGTAATATAGGGTGCGGTCCGGATTGAATCACGACCAAGAGCCAACATCCTTCCCCAGCTAATTACAGGAGGTTGTGCTCCTAAGCCGAGGAAACTTAGGGTTGCTTCTACGGTTATGGCAGTACCCATGTTTAGAGAGGCTACTACCAAAATGGGGGCAAAACAATTGATCATAATGTGACGAAAAAGAATTCGAGCATCAGAAAACCCTAAGGCTTCCGCGGCGAGGACAAACTCCTCCTCTTTTAAACCTAGAACCATACTTCTCGTTACCCTGACCATAGCTGGTATCCGCACGATGGCAATGGCCATCATGGCATTGACCACCCCCGGCCCTAAAGAGGCAACAATTGCAATTGCTAACAAAATTGAAGGAAAGGCAAGAATCAAATCCATTAGTCTCATGATCACTACGTCCACATATCCTCCAGCGTACCCAGCTATTGCACCGAGAATTATCCCCAGCACTAAAGAAACACCGGTAGCCACCGCTGCCACAAATAGAGAAACCCGGGAACCGACAATAATTCGACTAAGGAGATCGCGCCCCATATCATCCGTTCCCAGAATATACTCACCAGACAATCCTTCTGGATGCCGATAACTCTCCCAAATATCCATGTAGTATGGATCATGAGGTGCGAGTTGATCCGCAAAGATAGCCACTAAAATTAGGATACTTACCAAAGCAAATCCAGTCAGTGCGCTCTTATTCCGTAAAAAATGTTTCATTTTTACCCGCCTCCTCACTCATACCGAATCCTGGGATTCACCAGCGCATAACTAATGTCCACCCCTAAGTTCACCAGTGTAAAAATAACGGCCATCATGAGCACCCACCTTGAATAACGGGAAAATCACGTTGGCTAATTGCGTTTATAATCAATCTGCCTACGCCGGGCCAAGCAAAAACTGTCTCAGTGACTACCGCCCCACCTAACATGGCCCCGAACTGGATTCCCACAATAGTTATCACAGGCAAAAGGGCATTCCGCAAACCATGCTTAATTACCACAACCCGCTTACTCAATCCTTTGGCTTGGGCTGTCCGAATATAATCCTTACCTAGAACTTCCAAAAGGCTGGAGCGAGTTAAACGAGCAATAATTGCCATCATGCTCGTCCCAATACTTAAGGCTGGTAGGATAATGTAACGGATACCAGTGATTAATTCGTCCGCTCTAAACTGAGTAAATAACACCCACAAACCACCGAAAATTGAACCTTCTCTCCCAAACATGGGCAGAGCTTCCACCTTTAAGGCCACATATGAAAGGAGGATCAAACCTAGCCAAAATCCCCCCGGATTGCTTTACTAGCCCAGAGAAAATATTGAGTAGTAAGGGGTTGATCAAAACCATAGACGGCATTAAGACGAGCCACATCCTCGGCCGTAGCCTCCTCTCCAAGTAACATTCGCACAGGATCACCTGGAGATAAATGCACAAGCAAGAAAACTAAAATAGAAATTCCGATCAATAGGGGTATCATCTGAATGAGGCGCCGAGAGATGTATCTTAACATTTAGACAACCCACTCCTTCTTTAAACGGGAGACACCAGATGCCGAAACACCTGGTGTCCTGCGCATTCGTCTATTTTTTCTTTACGATGCGATGGGCATCTTGCCAAGCACCAGCACCATAAGGATGTACTTTCCAGTTTTCAATCCAAGGATGTTGGAGACCCACTTCTTCTGAATAGTTGATGAAACCATAGGGTACTTCCCGAATCACGATTTCCTGGGCTTCACCGTAAATATCAAGAGATTCTTGAGATTCAGGTGGAACCGCCCGACCAAGCTCGAGTAAGTAATCGACGCGTTCATTCGAGTACTTACCGTAGTTGTTAACCCCATCGGTGTGGAACTGACGAATCATAGCCCGATCAGGGTCTAATTGACCAGACCAACCAAGGATAAAGATGTCAAAATCATCCGTTTCTTGTATCCTAGAGAGATCGGCACCCCACTCTTCGATACTAACTTCTACATTGATACCTGCCCTTTGTGCCTCAAATTGCAGGATCTCCGCGATACGCATCCGATCAGGATTCTCATTAGTATACAATTTGAGTTTGATTTCCCCAGGTGCATAACCTGCTTCGGCCAACAATTCCTTAGCTTTATCCACACTATAGGCGTATCGCTCTACATTAGGGTTAAACCAAGGGAGAGCTGGTGAAACAGGACCAATACCCGGTGTACCAACACCGTTTAGCACTCGAGACACAATGCCTTCTCTGTTAATTAAATAACTCATTGCTTGACGTACCCGAACATCTGACAAGGCACCAACTTTAGTATTAAAGCCAAGATAGTTATAACCTGTACCTGGTGCTCGTTGCACTATGTACCTAGGATCAGCCTCTAAACGGTTGATCTCTTGGGGAACTACCCCACCTTGGTAGAGATCGATTTCGCCCGCTTCAAAAGCTAAGAGGCGAGTGGCATTTTCCGGAATGGTTCTAAACACAATAGTGGGGATAATTGGTCTTCCACCCCAATAGTTTTCGTTTTCTACAACGATCATGCGATCATCACGGTTCCAGGAAGCTAACTTGTACGGGCCAGTTCCTAGGGGCTTTTGACGAAAATCAGCCCGATCACCATCATGTTTTGGGGTGATGGGCATGCGGGCAATGTTGTTCAACAAAAATGAGTTCGGTTTGCTCAAATGGAAAACAATCTCCGTTGGGCTAATAATCTCAAATCGCTCAATGTCCGCATAAAGAGCCATATTTGGAGCTGCATTTGCCGGATCTAAAACCCACTCAAAAGTATACTTTACATCCTCCGCAGTAAATGGGGTCCCATCATGCCAGGTGACACCCTCTTGCAGTTGGAAAGAAATGGTCATGGTGTCATCACTTACTTCCCAGCTTTTAGCTAACAATGGGGTTAGTTGCATGTCCACATCGAATTTCAAGAGGGGTTCCATAATCACATTGATTCTCTCAAGCGATGGAACGTCGGTTTCTAGTCTAAGATCCAGACCAACTGCCTCCGCTCCGGTCCCAATAATCAGGGTGTCATTTTTTGCTGCTGCTACCATCGTCATGCTAAGCACAAGTGACAAAAGAACAGCAACAACCATACTTGTCTTTCGGTACATTCAGCACTCTCCTTTCAAATATGGTCCTACTACTTCTAGGATTTTGCCGAAAGTCCCCTTTTTTCCGGGAAAAATTTGCGAATTCGGGGTTAAACCGCTTGCATTAGTATTGTTTTTTCAATTGATGAGAGTTTTTTAAATTGAAGGAAATAAATAAACCTCCCCAGAATAAGGTACTAATCTAAGGGAGGTGCACTTTTAGTGGCTAACCTATTTGATTATCTAGAGTGGCGCGGGGATCTTTCCATGAAACAAGCACCCTTTAACGATATTGATAACTTGATCCTCTCTAGAATCTCGTTTTTACCTTGGGATGGAATTATTTCTAGTTCACTTAAAGAAATTGTTACCCTCTGGGAAGCAAGCCAACTCTTTTTCCGTTCGGAAGAAGCGATACAAAACATTATTATGAAAGATGACCTGCGTCTCCTCAGTGATGCGGCCATGAGTGATCGGTTTGGAAACATGAACCTTCTAGGCTATGTCAACCAAGTGGATCCAGAAGTTGAAAAACAATTCTCGGCAATTGTAATTGAAGTTGAGCCTCTACTTTTTTACGTTTCCTACATGGGGACAGATTTCTCCTTTGCCGGTTGGAAGGAGGATTTTAACATGAGTTTTATCTGTCCCGTTCCAGCCCAGGTTGAGGCAGCTCATTATTTAGATCATGTAGCGCAAAACCTAAAAGGTAGTTTTTTGGTAGGCGGTCATTCTAAGGGAGGAAACTTGGCCGTTTATGGTGCAGCATTTTGTTCACCCCAAACTCAAGAACGCATTATCACCGTTTATAATAATGACGGTCCCGGCTTCGATGACAAAGTCTTAGAGTCCCCCGGTTATCGACGGATCTCCGGCCTAGTCAAGACCTTTGTGCCCCAAACCTCAGTAATTGGCATACTTTTGCAACATGAAGAGGAATATATTGTGGTCCAAAGTAACGAATTTGGTCTCATGCAACACGATATTTATTCTTGGGAGGTAGACCGGGATCAGTTAATCTACCTAGAAGAGGTGAGCAATAGTAGCAAATTTATTGACAAAACCATGAAAACCTGGGTGGCCAACATGGAACCGGAACAACGGGAACTGTTCGTTGATTCCCTATTTGAAGTTCTAGAACAAACTCACGTAACCA
>JAAZLB010000286.1 GCA_012799535.1 Bacillota bacterium
AAGTCAGTGGTACTTTGCCAGAAGTTTTTGATCGATTAGCAATTTATTATGAACGGGAAGATGAGTTACGCAAAAAGATCGCGGAGGCCACCATGTATCCCAGTATTATTGTGGCAGTTTCCGGTCTTATGGTTATCATCCTTTTGTTTGTGGTTTTGCCCATGTTAGTAGAGAACTTCGCAGGTTTTGGGGTAGAAACCCCTGCTATCACCTTAGCGGTCCTCAACGGTCGGGACTGGATTGTCCAGCATTGGTATATTGTTTTAGGTGTTGTCTTGGCCACCACCTTTGGTCTGAGGACTTGGGTCAAAACAGGACCTGGGCGTTTAGCACGGGATACTCTCCTGTTAAGTCTACCTATCTTGGGTGAAATGCAGAAAATGATGATTTTTTCTAGGTTTGCTAGGACCCTGAGCCTATTATTGAATAGTGGGATTGCCATGATTCCGACTTTACAAATTCTTGAACGCCTTATGGATAATGTGGTAATTAAAAAAGCAGTGCAAGAAGCCACCTTGGGCGTGGAGCGGGGACAGGGTATTAGTGCACCTTTAGGGGAGCATAAGGTCTTTCCGGTGATGTTGGTGCAAATGGTGGCAGTTGGCGAAGAAACGGGTAATTTGGAGACGGTTCTGGTCCAATTGGCCGATTATTACGACCGAGAAGTGAACTTCGCGGTAGCTAGTTTTACTAAGATTCTAGAACCTGTAATCATGTTGGTATTAGCAGTAGTGGTCTTATTTATCCTCATATCTGTCTATCTACCTATGATGCAAATGGTCACATCAATTTAGGGGGTGGTGTAAATGGCCCGTAAGGTTGTAGGCCTAGATATTGATCATTTTAGTATAAGAGCGGCTGAGGTGATTCGCAAAGGGAGAACTAAAGTAGTCACCAAACTAGGTTCAATTCCCTTACCTGAAGGGGCAATAGTTGATGGAAAGATCCTCAATGTACAAGGGGTTACCCTTGCTTTAGAACGACTTTTGGTGGAACAGGGGATCTCTGCCAATTCTGCCATCCTTGGTCTGCGTAGCAGCTGGATAACGGTGAAAACCCATCGACTACCTAATATGGGAAAAAGAGAACTGGATAAGGCTCTAGAATTCGAGGTGCCTGAGTTAGTCTCTTTTCCTGTGCAAAACCCTGAAGATGTGTCCTATGACTATTTTATTAACTGGCAGACTGATACTGAGTTGGAAATCGTATTGGTAGCCTGTCCGAGGCAATATCTCACTCCCTACATTGAGGCTATTAAAGCTAGTGGGTTATCCTTAGAAGTTATTGATTTACCCGCTCTAGGCTGGGCGGACTTAATTACAGGCGAAGCTAGAAGAGCCTTTGTGGAAATTAGTGAAGAACAGACTACAATTCAAGTGGCCTTTAATGGTTCCTTTAAGGTGCTCCGGGTTGTTCCCGTTGGAACCGGACACTTTCGAGAAGGTATCATGGAAGCCTTTGAGTGTGGTCCAGAAGAAGCAAAGAATCTTTGTATGCATCGTAATTTAGATTATCTCTTAATAGAGGGACAAGGCAATAAACGAGTAATTAGGGCTACCGTGCAACAATTTGTAGGTTCTGTTTTGCAGACTTTAGACTTTGTTCGAGCACAAGAGCGGGCGACGAAGTTTAGCACCATGCTTGATGAAGTTATCTTACTAGGTGATCTGGCGGATCTAACAGGTTTGACTGCAATGCTAGAAGAGGAAGTGGATTTGCCGGTTCGTTCCCTTAAACAAATTGAGGACCTCCAGGTCGATTTTGACTTTCTCCGTCCTGGCCGATTCAGCCGTTATGGCTCCGCTTTGGCACTAGGCCTAAGGGGGGTTGACAAATGAGAGTCAATTTATTGCCCAAAGATGAGCGACCCTTAAGGCAGTCTCAAGTGCGCTGGGAATTCTTGGTGGGCCTCATTGGAGTCTTATTCTTCGGTGCCGTCCTCTTATTTAGTTGGGTTGAGGTTAATCGAGTGGAGGGTTTACAGTATAGCTATACTGAAGCTCAAAGCCGAGAAGTCTTATTACAGCGGCAGGTGCAAGGAGTCCAAGATCTTCGTAGAGAGGTTACGGCTCTTGAAACGAAAAAAAAGAGCTACCAAGATTTGTTTATCCACAACGTTCAAGCACCTAGTTTAATACCTAATCTCACCAATCATCCTTTTCCCAAACTGTGGGTAGAAGCCCTGATTTGGACCGAAAACAAGGTGGAGTTAGTAGGCTATACCCAGGAGATGACTAGTCTTTCTCAGTATCTTAACTATCTTAATGAACGTAGTGAGCAGGCCTTATTGCAGGCTGCCTATCCCCGAGAGGGTACGGACTTTTTCGTTTTCAGTATCCAGGTAAAGGGGGTGGAGAGTAATGATGCAACTCAGTTCGATTAGAAGTAAATTCTCTTGGCCCTTGTTGTTAGTGGGAACTCTCTACCTAGGATCAGTTTTGATCTTTGTGGCTGTTTTTTTGCCTAATAGAAAAGAAACTAAGAGGCTCCAAAATCAAGTTGATCAACTGCTACAGAACGAGCAAAATCTCGTGCGGATTGTGGAGCAAAAACCTGGTTTAGAGAAGAAACAACAGGAATTAGAAGAACAACTCGCTGCTCTAGGGCACCTTGTTCCTTCCCAATATGATTTGCCAGAAGTTTTAGAGGTTTTAACCCAGTTAGCCTCCTATTACGGACTAAAGGTTGAGGATTTGTCCCATGTACCTTTACAAGTGACGCCAGGAGAGACTAGTGGGGTGATTCCTCTCACCTTCGGTCTTTCTGGTAGTGATGCCATCTTATCATACTTGACTCAAGTTCAAG
>JAAZLB010000035.1 GCA_012799535.1 Bacillota bacterium
GGAGATAGTGGTAATTGTTTGCAAGGGGGCCGTAAAATGTTTGGCAGAGATATAGGAATTGATCTGGGTACAGCAAATATATTAGTTTATGTGCGGGGTAAAGGTGTAGTTATCCATGAGCCTGCAGTTGTGGCAGTGGATGTGAATACCCAGAAAATCTGTGCCATTGGTGAAGCTGCACGGGATATGATTGGGCGCACACCAGGAAACATTCGAGCTATTCGCCCTCTGAACGAAGGGGTTATTGCTGATTTTCAAATTACCGAAGAAATCCTGAAGTTTTTTATAAAAAAAGTGGCCGGTCGGGGAGTATTTCGGCCCCGGGTCATGATCTGTGTACCCTCAGGCATTACTACAGTTGAAAAAAGGGCAGTTTTAGAAGCCGCGAGTCTAGCCGGTGCGAAAGAAGTATATCTGATCACCGAGCCCATAGCCGCGGCTATTGGCTGTGGTTTGGATATAGCTGCCCCTAGTGGAAGCATGGTGGTTGATATTGGTGGTGGCACAACGGATATCGCGGTGATTTCTTTAGGTGGTGAAGTTGCTTCCGAATCTTTACGAATCGGAGGATCCCATTTTGAAGAAGCCATTGTTCGTTATGTGAAAAGGGTGTACAACCTCGCTATTGGAGATCGGACTGCGGAAGATATTAAAATCACTATTGCTAGTGCATTTCCTACCCCTGATATGACTATGACCGTTCGGGGAAGGGATTTAGTGACGGGTCTGCCTGCCACTTTAGAAATTTCATCTGTGGATATTTATCCCGCTTTAGAAGAACCTATCCATAGTATTGTGGATGCTATTCGGGCTGTGCTAGAAGTTACTCCACCAGAATTAGCCGCGGATATTGTGAATAAGGGCATGGCCTTAACGGGAGGCGGAGCACTCTTAGATGGAATGGCTCGCTTGATTCAAGAACAAACAGGAGTACCGGTCACCTTAGCAGAGGATCCCTTAAGTTGCGTGGTACGCGGGACTGGAGAAATTTTGGACCAACTTGATAAGGTTTCTCCTAATGCCTTAGTTGCTAGTTACAGCAGAGAACGCTAAGAAAAAATAATATTAAAGTTGGCAGCTGATCATGCCGATATTAGATTTAAGACTAGATTAGGGAGGTGATGAGGATGCTCCGTGGTATTTATACAGCTACTTCTGGTATGTTAGTTGAATCCATGCGCATGGATGTAACCAGCAATAATTTAGCTAACGTAGACACAGCAGGATTCCAAAGGCAAACCGCCCACATTTATCCCTTTCCAGAACGACAAGTTGCCCGGGTTTATCAAGGACAACGGCAAGTTCTCGGAACTCTAGGAACAGGGGCTTTTGTGGATGGTAGTGCCACTTCTTTCGCACCAGGAACAGTTAGGACAACTCATAATCCCTTAGATGTGGCCATTGTGGGTCCAGGCTTTTTTGCCATTCAAACACCTGAAGGTCCCCGTTATACGAGAGATGGACGTTTTACTGTGAATTCCAGTGGGCTTTTAACCACTCTAGATGGTAATCTAGTCCGGGGTGAACAGGGTTCTATTTACGTGGGTGAAGGGGAAGTGCTCCTTACGGAAACTGGGGAAATTATGGTTGATGGAGAAGTGGTAAATAAGCTTTTAATGGTGGAATTCAACGATCGCAATGGTTTAGTTAGAAGAGGCTCTAATCTGTTTGAGGCCTCAGAGACAGCGGGACAACCCTTCCGCTATCGAGCTACCTTAGTACCAGGTGCTCTAGAGTTGGCCAATGTTAATGTGGTCACTGAAATGGTGAATCTGATTACCATTCAAAGGGCCTACGAGGCCAATCAAAAAGTTGTCCAATCCTATGATGAGACTTTGGGAAAATTAGTTAACGAAATTTAATAGGTTTGCAAGGGGGAAAGGCTGGACTGGTTTACAGAAGCCGTGAAACTATCGACCGACTGAGATAGTTTCGGACCCCTTTCTTGAGTTGTTTAGTTAACACTACAAGGAGGGTTTTTGTTATGATGCGTTCTTTATGGACTGCCGCTTCTGGGATGGTGGCCCAACAGACCAAAATTGACACTATTTCCAATAACTTAGCTAACGTGAACACCGCTGGCTTTAAGAAAAGTCGAGTGGACTTTCAAGATCTCTTGTATCAAACGATTAAGTATGCGGGTACACCTTCTACTGCTGGTGCCCAAGTGCCCACTGGTATTCAAATAGGTCATGGTGCTAGGCCCGTTGCTACTCAGCGCATCTTCTCACAGGGTATGTATCAACAGACTGATAACCCCTTAGATGTGGTCATTGAAGGTGACGGTTTTTTCCAAGTGTTATTACCTGATGGGGGTATTCGTTACACTAGAGATGGGGCCTTTAAAAAGGATGCAGACGGTCGTTTGACCACATCTGATGGTTTTCCCATTGAACCAGAGATCGTTATTCCCGATGATGCCTTAGAATTAAGTATTGGCTCTGATGGTACTGTAAGTATTATGCGTCCAGGGGATAGTGAGCCAGATCGCATCGGCGAATTACAAATAGTACGCTTTATTAACCCAGCTGGGCTCAAAAGTGAAGGTCGCAATCTCTATACTGCCACAGCCGCTAGTGGAAGCCCCATGATTGGGACCCCTGGTTTAGATGGTTTTGGTACTTTGAGCCAAAACTTTTTGGAAATGTCTAATGTGCAGGTTGTGGAAGAAATGGTGAATATGATTGTCTCCCAACGTGCCTATGAGACAAACTCGAAGGCAATTCAGGCGGCAGATGATATGCTCCAAACCGCCAATAATTTACGTAGGTAGTGACTTAAGATGAAAATAAGAGGGGTTTTTGGTTTTTTAGTGCTTGCAGTGAGTATCCTGATTTTAGGCACCCCCCTTATTCAAGCGGAAACCTTGGAAGTTGTGGTTCTGACCTTGCCTGAGCAGGTACAAATCCAAAGTGGTAGCATGTTGTTAGGAGAAATTGGAGAACTACAGGGTCCGAAGGATTTGGTGGCTCAAGTAGCAGCAGTAAATGCAGGTACAGCACCGCTAGCAGGTAGCTCTAGGCGTTTAACTAAGGGTCAAATTGAAGTACGCCTTCGCCAAGCAGGTATTGACTTGAGCAAAGTGCAATTTGAAGGTTTCGAAGTAGTTACTGTCCATGGTGCAACTAGGGAAATTACTGGGAAAGCACCAGTGGCAACAGGATTAGACATTTATGAAGTAGTTGTAGTGGCTCGGGATTTGCCCCGTGGTGAGATCTTGCAAAAGTCAGATTTAGTCGTGGAAGAACGGGAACTGCGGGCAAGCCAAGTGGATGGTCGGAGCCTTGGGGAATTTGTAGGATTACGTACCACCAGAGCCCTAAGCTCAGGTACAATGCTCACTAGTTTAAATGTGGAAATTGTCCCCACCATTGAACGGGGAAATCAAGTAACCATTGTGGTGCAAACCCCATCGTTATTAGTAACCGCACCAGGTATCGCCCGTGGTGTTGGTAATGTAGGTGAAGTGATAGCTGTAGAAAACACCTTGTCAAAACAAGTTGTTTATGGGGAAATTATTGATTCTGAAACTGTGCAGGTCAACATAAGGGGGTCAGTTGCTCCATGAAAACGAGAAAGAACTTTGCTCAGGGCTTAGGACTAACCATAGTAATCCTCCTTTTAGTAGGAGTGGTTCCAACCTTTGCCAACTCCCTCTATCCCACAGACCAACCTTCCATGTATGAGGATCGGAAAGCCAAACGGGAAGGAGATTTGGTCACCGTAATCATTATGGAACAGGCTCAAGCGAAACAATCGTCTGGGACCGCGACTGGTAAGGGATCAGAAGTATCGGTTGGACCTGGTGTAGGTGTGTTAGCGGATTTGATCCCCCTTTTAAAAATCGGGGGCGGAGATAATTTTAAAGCAGATGGTTCTACTGCTAGAGGTGGAAGCTTGACCGCTCGTCTCACTACTAGGGTAGTGGAAACCATGCCCAATGGTACAATGCGCATTGAAGGGCGTCAAAAGATTGTTATCAACGGAGAAGAACAGGAAATCGTGATCTCTGGGATTGTCCGTAATCGGGATATTGCTCCAGATAATACTATTCTTTCTACTTTTGTGGCCGATGCGGAAATTGCCTTTTTAGGCACGGGTATCGTGGCTGATAAGAATAATCCTGGGATTATCACTAGGGTCTTTAATTGGTTATTTTAAAGAAAGGGAGGGGTGTTCGTGTCTAGAAAAGTCAGTTGTTTAATTTTCAGCATTATCCTCCTTTTTAGCACCCTTGCAGCCGCCCAAACGGTGGATCCTATCCGGTACGATGCCCCAGTGGTACGCCTCAAGGATGTGGCTAGAGTACAAGGGGTGCGGGATAACCAAATCTATGGGTTAGGCTTAGTTGTAGGCTTGCAAGGGACCGGTGATGGTTCTGGTTCCAGGGCTAATATCCAGATGATCGCCAACATGCTAGAAAGCTTTGGAATTACCGTATCAGCTAATGATCTGCGTTTGAGGAATATTGCAGCGGTAATGGTGACAGCAGATTTACCTACTTCCTTGCGAACTGGGGATCGTCTAGATGTGACTATTTCCTCTATTGGAGACGCCCGTAGTTTACAAGGGGGCTTCTTACTCCAAACCCCGCTTCAAGCTGCTAATGGTCAGGTGTTTGCAGTAGCTCAAGGACCAGTTTCTATTGGTGGTTTTGTAGTTAAGGGCGGGGGCAGTAGTGCCCAAGTAAGCCACCCTACAGTTGGTTTAGTACCAAACGGAGCCATTGTGGAACGGGAGTTAGAACCTCATAATTTTGCTGAAGAGGGCATTATCTCCATGGTTTTACTAGAACCAGATTTTACTACCGCTGCCCGCTTGGCGCAAGTGGTTAATCAAGTCTATGAAGATGATATTGCCTGGGCGAGAGATCAGGGGACAGTGGAGATTGAGATTCCACCTCACTATTTACGGAATGTGGTAGGGTTTATCGCAGAATTAGAAGAATTACCCATTCGTCCCGATGTGAACGCTCGCGTAGTCATTAATGAACGGACCGGTACTGTAGTGATGGGCTCTTCTGTCCGTGTGGCCACAGTGGCAGTAGCCCATGGTAATCTCAAGGTGCAGGTGCAAAGCAATGTATTTGTTTCCCAACCCCCAGCCTTTTCAGGAGGAGATACGGTAGTCGGTAGGGAATTGTCGCTAGACGTAGAAGAAGAACCTAGTCAGTTTACTGTGATTGGTGGTACTACCAATGTTCAAGATTTGGTGGACGCCTTAAATGCAGTGGGGGCCAC
>JAAZLB010000287.1 GCA_012799535.1 Bacillota bacterium
AAGTCTGTTCTTGAACTTCCTGTTCAGAACCATCTTGGTGATCGTCTTGATGAAACTTAAAGACCTGTTCTTGTTTACTCATTGTCCCCCTCCTTATTCATACCTAATACGTGGGTCAGACCAAGCTAGCATAATATCGGCTAAGAGGTTGCCAATGAGCATCAAAAAGGCCGATAGCATCAAGAAGGTCATGACCAAGTATTGATCACTATTTAATAATGCATCGTAGAAAAATGGTCCCATCGTTGGGAGATTTAATACGATTGAGGCGATAATGGTACCACTGATTAGGGAGGGTAACTGCATTCCAAAAATGGAGATTAAAGGGTTAATGGCGTTACGAACCGCATGTTTATAAATAACTGTGCGCTCCGGTAGGCCTTTAGCCCGGGCGGTCATCACATACTGGGTTCCTAAAACATCCAAAAGATTAGCTCGCATCAGGCGAATAAGACTTGCTGTACCGCCTAAACCAATGGCAATCACAGGAATCCACAAATGACGGAGTAAATCCACAAACTTTGCCAAACTCCAGGGAGCCCCAATATATTGCTGTGAAAACAGGCCACCGACCGCGGTGCCACCGAGACTAAGATAAACATACATAAGTACTAAAGCCAAGAAAAAACTAGGAATACTCACTCCGATAAAACCGATAAATGTGAGGAAGTAATCCATAAAGGAATATTTATGGGTAGCAGAATAGATCCCAATGGGAATGGCTACAACCCAGGTGAAAATAATGGTAATACCTGCGACTCCCACTGTCCAGGCCATCCGTTCCCAAATCAATTCATGTACGGGTCTTTTATAAGCAAACGAATAGCCAAAATCACCTTCAGTGATAATCCCCTTCACCCAGGTTAAATACTGGATATGGGCAGGTTGATCTAAACCGAGACGAGTCCTGATTTGGGCCACCATCTCTGGACTCATGCGGGGATCATGTAAGAATTGGGTGGTAAAATCCCCTGGCTGGAGTTTAATTACCACAAAACACAGAATCGAGATTATCACCATCATAGGGATCATCATGAGACAACGTCGCACGATATAACGAAACATAGGCTCATCCTTCCCGAAGCTAGACTGAAGGTGCCCTTAGGGGCACCTTCAGCACCTAACACTTACTTCATGTAAATCGTGTAGTTAGTACCGACAATTTGGCCGTTATCCTTAGTGAAAACGTTACCTACTTTATCATTTACTGCAGTCAGGGCCATACCCTTAGCAATGAAGATTACAGGTACCTTTTCAGCATAAATTGCTTGCCATTCATCATAGAGGGCTTTACGCTTAACTGGATCCATTTCCACTTCAGCTAGTTCAAAGAGTTCGAAGACTCGAAGTTCCCAGCCAACCATATTGCCAATAACGGCTTTTTGGTTCTTATCCATGGTGCTACGATGCCAGTAGTACAAAGGATTACCCGGTTGCCAAATGGCCTTCCGTAGTTGTGGATCAGGTTGGTTACCAAAGGCTTCGATGATTGCTTCGAATTCGCCGGCTTGGCGTTTCTCACCAACCAAAGTAGAACTAATGAGTTGAAGATGGGTCTTAATTCCCAACTCTTCCCACTCGCTCTTCAGAATCACTGCAATATCGTTGTTAGCTTGCATATTGGCTGCAGCGGTTAAGGTGATTTCTAGTGGACGACCACTAGGAAGTACCCGTACGCCATTTTTCTCAACAATGCCAATAGAATCGAGCATCTTCTTAGCCTGCTCAGGATCGTAAGGACGCATGATCTTTTCGATTTCTGGGTTGTAAAACGCGGTATTAGCTGGTAATACAGGTACCCCAGGAATAATCGCTAGAGTGTTATAAACGTCTTCAATAATCCGATAGCGATCCACAGTGTATTCCATAGCTTGACGGAAAGTGTCATTGCGGAATAGTTCCCGTAATTCTGGATCTGCCACATCCCAGTTAAAGGCAAGGTGGGGTGGGCTTGGAGTTGGATCAACAGGTGAACCTGCTAAGACCCTATAGGGACGACCTGCTAGCTCATCTTGCTTAAGGGCAGGATATTGTTGGCCAGTAGGGGTAATGCGATGTACTTCACCAGCCCTAAATTTAGCCATCATAACTTCAGGATCTTGCACGATTAGATAAACTAGGCGATCCACATAGGGAAGTTGGTTCCCCTCTGGGTCAACCTTCCAAGAATAGGGATTGGGTTCCAGAACAATTTTCTGGTCCACAATGTATTCAGTTACAACAAAGGTTCCGGTTCCAACCACATCTTTAAGTGGTGTATCTAGGGTCCAGGCCTTGTTGATTGTACCAGGCTCAACACCTGGGTTCAGAGCTGCACTATAGGACTCGAATTTGTGTTTCGGTAGAATTAAAGCATGACTTAATACCCGGGTAAAAGCACCATAGGGTACAGGTAAGATGGCTTCAACAGTACGGTCATCGATCTTGTTCCATTTTACCGGTCTACCACCGAGGGTAAAGCGATCGAGGGAGTTACCCTCAGCGTTGGGGTTCATAACTACATGTTCAAGGGTGAAAACAACGTCATCCGCGGTAAAGGGAGTACCATCAGACCATTTCACATCCCGCAGTGTAAAGGTAACTACGGTACCAGTTTCGTCAATGGTCCAACTTTCAGCCAAACCAGGAATAATCTCACCAGTGGCTGGATTTTCCATTACCAATGGATCAAGGAAGTTATAAATTACAGTGTAAGAAGGTCCATCCACTACCCCGTAAAAGTTAAAAGAACGGGGAGATGAACCAAGCCCCAAGACTAGTTCTCCACCTTTGGTTCCTATCTCTTGGAACAAAGCCGGGTCAACCACGAGGGGATTTGGTGGTAGTGCGGCAGATACGTTCATAGCTAATAAGGCTACGAGCAATACAGCTAAAACAGATCTCTTCACATTATCAACCTCCTGTTTTTATTTACAACCGCAAGAATAAATACACTCTCGCAACTGTTTGTATATATACTTCGCACTCAACCCACTAATATCCTTTTTCTTTTTCCTCGATCTTGGTAAAAAATTTAAACCCCTTTCGCTGGGAAAGGGGTTTAATAATAAAATTCTTTTCTGTTACTTACTTTCTCAATAATCCTCGATAAGCACCTGGCATAGAATCTTCGATCACGATAGCTCCTGCAGTCTGGGCATAAAAATCTACCGGGCCTGCTCCCCCAATGACACAATAACCATAGCCTAATTGCTTCAAGCCGTATAGGGATTCGATGAATAAAGCCTTACCTATTCCCCGTCCCCGATACTCTGGATCCACTCCAACAGGTCCAAAGAAGTTGCGAAGAGTCGCTTCGTAGCAAGCAAAGCCCGCCAATTGTTTCTTCTCTTCATCAATGGCAACTAAACAGGTAACTGGATGGTTTGCAAAGGCAACGTCCGCTTCACTGGCCCAACCAGGTCCAAATTTCTCTTCAATCCAGGCGAGTACAATGTGCTTTTCTGGAGCTAAACCAGGGCGCACCAAAATCTTTTGTTCTTCCATCTCTTGGCGAATAGGTTCTAGCGGGGGCAAATCATAGAGCTTGACTAGCATATCAGGCATTAGACAACATCCTTCCTTGTGTTTTCCTTTAGTATGTTGGTAATAATTGCTTCCATTTCTGGCATTTTTCTCTCCATGTCTGCAACTAACTTTAGCTGGGTTCTAGCCCTATCTAGATTATGGGTTGCGTGGTCAACCTTAAAGTAGGTATCTCCTTGGAGATAATCTGTTAAAAAACGCATCCCCAATTCTAACGCTATAAGTTTAGCAGAAAAAGCTAAGTAATGCACTTCGGCCGGAACCAGAAATTCGTGAGCAACACTTAAATAGCCCTTAGCGTAAGCAGTAAAAAGCTCTAAGTCTAAGGAAACCAAATCGAGATTTGTCTCATCTTCTAAGGCGGTGCTAGCCCCAAAACGGATAGCATCACCAAAATCGTAGAGGATGGAACCGGGCATGACTGTATCTAGATCCAAAACACAGATGCCTTCACCAGTCTGATCGTCAATCATGATGTTATTCAACTTCGTATCGTTATGGGTTACCCTTAGGGGAACTTTGCCCTGGGCCATTAAGTCGACTATGACGGACGTATCCCCTTCTCGGGCTAGAATAAAGGCGATCTCTTCTTGAACCCCTTCCACTCGTCCATAAGAATCAGCACCTACAGCCTGGAGAAAGTCTCCAAAACGTTTTCTAGTATCATGAAAACGGGCAATAGTCTCATGGAGAGTGTGAGCAGGAAAATCACTTAACAAGAGCTGAAACTGACCAAAAGCCCGCCCTGCATGGTAAAAATGCAGGGGATTTTCTACCATTTCGTAAGTCCTAGCCCCTTCAATAAAATCATACGCCCGCCAATAATCCCCTTGGGGACTCCGATAAAAGGAGTTTCCATCGTGGGTTGGCACAATACGCATGGCCTCTCTACTAGGATCCCCACCCCGTTTGAGGGTCTTCATGCGCAGGTGTTCGGTGACTGCCTCAATATTTGCCATGACCTGCTCAGGCTCTTTAAAAACGTTACTGTTAATATATTGCAGTACATAACGCCTAATAGACCCATCGTCTAAGGAAAAGTGCAAAATGAACGTGTCATTAATATGTCCGCTTTTGGAGATTACCGCCTCTACGTACTCCCCTTGAAAGGTAAAATGCGGAATAATTGCTTGTATACGCTTGATTGTTATTCCTCCCCACTAGTTGCAGCAACTTCAGACAAACAATCGTTCCCATTCGTCACCACTACAAAGTCTGGTAAAAATCCTTGGATAAACTCTGTCGTCTCCTGTTGTTCCTTAGGCAAACCGCCCAAGGCCAGCTTCTGGAAGTTTTTAATGGTTGCGTCGAGTAACTCTAGATCCAGATCAGTTGGTTTAGCCACAAAAATTCTTTGGTGAGTTGTGGCGTTAACCCCCTCTTCTGCAGTGAGTAACTCTTCGAACAGTTTTTCACCTGGCCGCATCCCAGTAATTTGGATATCGATTTCTGTATAGGGTTCGTAACCGGAAAGGCGAATCAAGGTGGTAGCCAAGTCTAAAATCCTCACCGGATCTCCCATATCTAAAACGAAGATTTCGCCACCTTGGGCCAAAACCCCCGCCTGTAAAATCAGTTGCACTGCCTCGGGAATGGTCATGAAATAACGAATCATCTCTTCATGAGTGACTGTAACGGGACCTCCTGCGAGAATTTGTTTCTTAAAAAGAGGAATTACACTCCCCCGACTCCCTAAAACGTTACCAAAGCGGACCGCTACATAATTAGTTTCACTAATTCGGTCTAGATATTGAATTACCATTTCCGCAATACGTTTAGATGCCCCCATAATACTAGTGGGGTTAACTGCCTTATCTGTAGAAACTAACACGAAACGATCTGCTCCGTGGAGATGGGCTGCCCAAGCTACTTGATACGTACCATAGACATTGTTTTTAATAGCCTCCTCCGGATTAAGCTCCATTAAAGGCACATGCTTATGGGCTGCCGCGTGAAAGACCACCTCGGGGTGATACTGGGCAAAGATTTCTTTAATGGCTTGTCCATCTCGAATATCTTTGACTAAGGCTACTAAGGGCACTGTGCTCTGTTGCCTAAGTTCCATCTCAATATCATACATATTGTTTTCGCAGTTATCCAAAAGGAGGAGCTGTTTCGGTTTGAGGGCTAAGACTTGCCGGCACAATTCAGACCCTATAGAACCTCCGGCACCAGTTACTAAAACCACTCTATTTGTTAAGTAAGCACCCATTCCCGCGAGATCAGCCTCAACTGGATCCCGCCCTAATAGATCCTCTAGTTGCACTTCCCGAATCCGTTGCACTGTCACATTACCTTCGATTAAATCGAAAACACCGGGCAGGATTTTGATCACTTTGCCAGTGGGTTGGGCAATATTAACAATTTCCCGAATCACCTTGCGAGAAACAGAGGGCATAGAGATAATAATCTCGTCAACCAAATGCTGTTCAACAAGAGAGGGTATGTCTTCTTTAGTACCTAAAACTGGACAACCGAGAATCTGCTGTCCTTGTTTTAAGGTATCGTCATCTACAAATCCTACAATCTTTACTTTTTGGGCATAGTGGTTTCTCAATTCTCGAGCGACTAAAACTCCACCATCACCAGCACCTACAATTAAGACATTAGTGGTGTTAGGTTCTGAACTTAAGAGTTGTGCCCGTTGCTGATAGATCCTCCAAGCGAAACGGATACCGCCCAAAAAAGCAATGTTTAAAAGCCAAGCGATTAGAAGTACACTACGTGG
>JAAZLB010000288.1 GCA_012799535.1 Bacillota bacterium
TAATGAAAATCAAGGAGGCAAATAATGTCCCGACGAATCGATCTTCTTGTCCTTGGTGGTGGGCCTGCAGGCTATTCTAGTGCCATTAGGGCCAGACAACTCGGTAAGCAGGTTGTTGTAGTGGAAAAAGAACGTCTTGGGGGAACTTGTCTGAATAGAGGATGTATCCCCACAAAAGCGTTATTAGAAAGTGCCAACTTCTATGGCAGTCTAAAATCAGCCCAGAACCACGGAGTTAGTTTAGATGTGACTGGTTTAGATTATGGTCAAGTGGTACAAAAAAAGAATCAAGTGGTTGATAATCTAGTAGGCGGTTTGGAGTTTTTATTAAAACGCCGGGAGATAGAAGTAGTGGTAGGTGAAGCTCGTTTTAATTCACCCACAGAAGTTCAAGTTGGCCAGGAAGTCTTTCATCCAGAAAAAATCATTGTGGCCACTGGGACCCAGGCTGCTGTTTTGCCAGGTTTAGAGCCTGATGGCCGCTTGGTCTTAAACAGTGATCAAATGTTGGCCACCCATACTTTACCCAAATCCTTAGTGATTGTAGGTGGGGGAGTGATTGGTTGCGAATTTGCTACAATCTTTTCTTCCTACGGGGTGCAAGTGACCATTGTAGAGCTTACGGATGGGCTTTTGCCACCAGAGGATCGGGAAGTGAGCCAAACCTTACTGCGGGAGTTTAAGAAACGAAAGATCCAAGTACTCACTAGTGCTTCGGTGGACGAATTAGTCCGAGGCGAAGATCGGGTAATAGTCAAGGTGACTCAAAAGGGTAAGGAAAAAGAAATCGAAGCAGAAAGGGTCTTAATTTCCATTGGGAGAAAGCCGGTAGTTCCAGAGGGTTATCCTGGAGAAATTACTTCTAGGGGCTATTTAGTAGTAAATGATACTTTTCAAACTACCACACCCCACATTTATGCAGCGGGAGATATTGTCGGTGGTATGCAACTTGCTCACCTAGCCTTCGAAGAAGGTATGGCCGCCTGTGATTTTGCTTTTGGAGTGAATACTAAAGCCCAGTGGTTTGTGCCAAGCTGTGTTTATACTAAACCGGAGATTGGTTCGGTGGGCCTCACTGAAGAGCAAGCTCGAGAGCAATACGGAGAAGTAATCGTAGCCAAGTATTCCCTAAAGGGCAATGGGAAAGCTGTTATTGAGGGAGAAGACTCCGGTTTTGTTAAGATTGTGGCTTCTCAAGATCAGGTTGTGCGGGGAGTTCATATGATTGGACCCCAAGCGACAGAAATCATCTCAAATGCCACAGTAGTTTTGGAACAGGGATTGACTTTAGATCAATGGGCGGAGGTAATCTACCCCCATCCAACAGTCTCTGAGTCCATTAAAGAGGGCATTTTGAGTGGATTAGGTAAGGGATTACACTCACTATAACGAGAACAAGGAGGATTAAGGAATGCTTAGTGATATCGCCATTGCGCAACAAGCCAAGCTACGCCCTATCATGGAGGTGGCCACGGAACTTGAGCTAACACCTGACGAGATCGAATTATATGGTAAGTATAAGGCTAAGGTAGACTTAAGCGTAATGAAAAGACTTGAGGATCGACCTAATGGTAAGCTTATTTATACGACTGCCATTACGGCTACACCAGCTGGTGAAGGGAAAACCTGTACTACCATTGGTCTAACCCAAGCCCTTGGTAAATTAGGGAAAAATGTAATTGCTTGTATCAGAGAACCCTCCCTTGGACCCACTTTCGGGGTGAAGGGCGGGGCTGCTGGTGGAGGGTATGCCCAGGTAGTTCCCATGGAAGATATTAACTTGCACTTTACTGGTGATATTCATGCGGTGAGCACTGCTCATAACCTCTTGGCTGCCCTTTTGGATAACCATATCGCTCAGGGTAATGAGTTAAATATTGATCCGAAGCGGATTGTGTTTAGACGGGTTATGGACATGAACGATCGTCAACTGCGCAATATTGTGGTCGGCCTTGGTGGTCTCGGTGATGGATATGTACGGGAGGCAGGTTTTGATATTTCCGTAGCCTCAGAAATTATGGCCATCTTATGCCTAGCCGATGATTTACAAGACTTAAAAGAACGGGTAGGTAAGATCCTAGTTGCTTACACCTATGACCGCAAGCCCATATACGCTAAAGACCTTAATGCCCAAGGCGCTTTGGCAGTAATCATGAAGGATGCCATTAAGCCGAACTTAGTACAAACCTTAGAAGGACAACCTGCCTTTGTCCATGGTGGTCCCTTTGCTAATATTGCCCATGGTAACAACAGTATTATCGCCACCAATATGGCGCTAAAACTAGCAGATTATGTGGTCACAGAAGGTGGATTTGCAGCGGATTTAGGAGCTGAGAAGTTTTTTGATATTGTCCACGGTTATTCTGGGCTAAAACCAGATGTGGCCGTAATTGTAGCCTCTGTCCGAGCTTTAAATATGCATGGTGGAGTAGCTAGAGAGGATGTGGCCCAGACTAATCTGGAGGCCTTACAAAAAGGTCTAGCCAACCTTGATAAGCATGTGGAAAACGTGAAGAAGTTTGGGGTGCCCATTGTGGTTGCCATTAATCAATTCCCCACTGATGCCCCAGAAGAATTAGAGTTAGTGAAAAGTCATTGTGAAGAACTTGGCGTCCATTACGCGGTTTCCCAAGTGGTGGCAAAGGGTGGGGAAGGGGGGATTGAGTTTGCTGAAACCGTCTTAAAGGTTTTAGACAACGAACCGGCCCAATTTAAGCCCTTGTATGATTGGGAACAACCCATTAAGACCAAACTAGAAATTTTAGCCAAGGAAATCTATGGTGCCGATGGGGTTGTCTATGCTCCTAAGGCGGAACGTTCCATTAGGGATTTAACCAAACTTGGTTATGGTAATTTACCGGTCTGTGTTGCCAAAACTCAGCATTCCATTTCCGATAATCCTAATCTCAAAGGGGCACCTAGGGGCTGGACTTTAACCATTAGTGATGTACGTCCTTCGCTAGGTGCAGGGTTCTTGGTGTGTCTCGCTGGAGACATTATGACTATGCCAGGTCTACCTAAAAAACCTGCTGCAGAAAATGTGGATATTGATGCGGATGGGAACATTACGGGGTTGTTTTAGAATAGGCCTAATGATATACTAACCTAAGTGGTTAGTGCTAGCGAAGCACGACCGATTTTTTCCCCTATAGGAGTTCCTATGGGGGAGTTTTCTTAGTTAGGGGGAGCTAGAATGACCGTTGTTGCACAACAAAAAGAACAACTACGCCAAGTCATTCGGGAAGCTATTGAAGCGGCCCAAGCAAGCGGAGAGTTAATATTAACGAATTTACCTGAAATAGGTTTAGAAGTTCCACGGGAAACTGGCCATGGTGACTTTGCTTCAAATATTGCCTTAGTAACAGCGAAGGACGCCAAAAAACCACCGCGAGAAGTGGCCCAGATTATTGTGGGACATTTAACCAAAGAAGGCTTCATTGAAAAAGTGGAAATCGCGGGACCGGGGTTCATTAACTTTTTCTTATCCAACGAGTGGCTGTACAACACTTTACGGGTGATTGAAGCCCAGGGTTTGAAGTATGGTGATTCCCAGTATGGCCAAGGGGAGAA
>JAAZLB010000289.1 GCA_012799535.1 Bacillota bacterium
AGCATTCAAGCCCTAGAAAACCAGCTTACAAACTATCTAGAAGCGGGCTATCAAACTATAGCTATCATTTGCCCAACTGTGTCCCAATGCCAATCCATCTTTGATCAGTTAAGACAGCGTAATAGTCAATTGGAACTTTCCATACTCAACCATGAAAAAGCCACATTCAAATCTGGGATCGTTGTAGTGCCGGTGTATTTAGCCAAGGGTCTAGAATTCGATGCGGTGATCTTACCCGAAGTTAGTAGTCAGATTTACGAGCAGGAGTACCAAAGACGGCTTTTATACGTTGCTTGTAGTCGTGCTCTCCATGAATTGAGCCTTATTTACACCGATGAACTATCACCCTTTATTCAAGGTCTTCCGCCGTATTTGTATGAAGCTATAGAATAATCAAAGAAAGGCCTCCAGCGGTTCAAAAGGGGGCCTTTCATCCTTAATGATCTAAATGATACCCAATTCGTCCGTAAAGCGTCGGGCGAGTTGTTCTGGCCAGTCAGACAAAGCGTCCAACCGACCAAAGAAGAAGCGCAAATTCTGTGGTTCTTCTACAAACTTAAGTCCCCCAATCAGTTTGCGGTTTTCATGAAGCCAAGTAATCCGATCCACTGCATATTTAACGTGGGACAAAGTATACACTCTTCGTGGAACCGCTAAACGTAATAGCTCTAAATCAGCCACAGGTTCATTACCGTCTGCATCCCTTTGTTCTGATAGGGTACCTCGCTCCATCCCCCGAATTCCGCTGGAAATATACAAGGCCACTGCTAAAGCACCGGCGGGGTATTGATTCTGAGGAATGTGATCCACGAATTCTCGGGCATTAATATGGCAACCCAAACCACCTGGGGGCGTAACTACAGGCACTCCCCTCTTATCTAGTTCTTCCACCATATAAGCGATAAACTGGGGACCTTGGTTAATCATCTCCTCATCCATGGTCTCTTCTAAACCAACCGCAATGGCCTCCATTTCCCGTACCGACATCCCCCCGTAAGTTAAAAACCCCTCATAAAGGGGAATTAACTCCCTCATCCGCAGGAACAGATCCTCTCGATTAGTACAAATGCCCCCACCTCGAGCGCAGCCAAGTTTACGAGCGGAAAAGTAGAGTACATCAACTAAGTCCGCCACCTTGCGAGTAATTTCCCTAATGCTAAGTCCCCCATACTCTGCTTCCCTTTTTTTGATAAAGTAAAGATTATCCGCAAGCAGGCTGGCGTCCAAAACTAAGATGACACCAAACTTGTCACAAATTTTCCGGACTCCCTTTAAGTTAGCTAAGGAAAAGGGTTGGCCCCCAATGAGATTTGTGCCCGCCTCCATACGGACAAAAGCAATCTGCTCCCCCCCAGAACCCTCTAGATATGCTTGAAGCCTGTCCAAATCCATATTGCCCTTGAAGGGGTGATTACTTGTGGTTTGTAAAGCTTCATTAATAGGAAATTCCACTACTTCCCCCCCGTTTAGAACAATGTGGGCTTTGGTTGTGGTGAAATGGTAATTGGTGGGGACCACTTGTTCTGGTTTAACCAACACTTGAGCTAGAATGTTCTCGCAGGCACGACCTTGGTGTGTTGGTAAGAAGTAGGTGGTTCCAAAAATGTCTTGGCAGCTCTTTTCTAATCTAGTAAAGGTTTGGGAACCAGCATAACTATCATCTGCAATCATCATGGCGGCTTGTTGCCGATCGCTCATGGCATTAAC
>JAAZLB010000290.1 GCA_012799535.1 Bacillota bacterium
ACAGCTTAGTGAGAAGCCAAGAGAAGGACAATGTATTGCAGCGTTTAAAGCGAATTGAGGGGCAAGTGCGAGGTTTACAACGCATGGTGGAAGAGGACGAAGCCTGTGTGGATATTCTAACCCAGATCGCCGCGGTGCGGGCGGCCCTAGCCCAAGTAGGCAAGGTTGTATTTGAAAACCATTCCCGGCTCTGTATTCAGCAGGCCCTCGAGGAAGGTGAAAGTGGAGATGAGGCATTAGAAGATCTACTTCAATCCCTCAACCGACTGTTAAAATAAATATTCTAGGGGATCCACCGTTTGATCCCCTTTTTTGATCCGAAAATCAACATGAGGCCCAGTAGCCAAACCAGTACGCCCAGAGAGGGCAAGAGTTTGCCCTTGCTGTACTGTCTCCCCCACACGAACTAGAATCTTAGAATTATGCCCATACCATGTAGTGTAGCCTTCACCGTGATCCACCACTACTCCCAAACCATAATTACCCATGGCACCGGCCCTAATCACCCTTCCCCCCGCGGAGGCCCGGACTGGAGTACCTTGAGCAACGGCAATATCAATGCCTCCATGGAAATGGCGCATTTTGGTTATGGGGTGAATGCGATAACCGTAACCGGAGGTGATTTTACCCTGTACAGGCCAGTGAAATTTAGGGCGGGTTAGAAAAGAGCGACTCAATACCACCAGTGCCGTTGTGGGGATATGTAATATTTGACCAGGTCTTATCTGATCCGGATTAGATAAATCATTATAGCTTATGATGTTCCCTACAGTAGTGTCATAGCGTTCGGCAAGCCTAGTTAAATTATCTCCTGATTGAACAGTATAAGTAACCACACTCTGCTTGAGCTGGTTTAAAAGGGCGGTGGTCTCTCTACCGACGATCCCGTCTACCTTTAAGCCCATGGCCTTTTGAATCCCCTTAACTAAAGCCTCCGTTTCAGGACCAAAAACACCATCCACAATGAGATCCTGCCCTAGGTCCACTAAGAGAGACTGAAGTGTGACCACATCATTACCTCGCATTCCCCGTTTTAAAACCCGTGCCTCACTCAGTGGAGCAATTAATACGAGTAAGCTCAAAAGGATAATAGTCACGGTGCGTCGCACAAAAATTCCCCCCAAAGCTTTTTGTCCTTAGTATAAGCCCTAGGGGGAAGGAATATTCTAGATAATATTTAAACCTTAGAGATTCTCTAGATAATGATAGGCCTGCATCGCGGCAATGGCCCCATCACTAGCTGCAGAAACAATCTGCCTTAAGGGTGTTGTGCGCACATCACCAGCGGCAAACACTCCAGGGATGGCAGTGCTCATATCAGGGCCAGCTAACACATAGCCTTCTTCATTAAGAATGGAAGTACCTTGGAGATATTCGGAGTTGGGATAAAAGCCCACGTAAATGAACACTCCTGCACCGGGAATTATTTGGGTGGTATTGTCCTTGACATTCCGGATTTTCACACCGCTTACCTTCCCATCCCCTTGGATCTCTTCGACCACCGAATCCCAGACAAACTTCATCTTAGGATTAGCAAACGCCCGTTCTTGTAAGATAGCCTGAGCCCGTAAGGTATCCCGACGGTGAATCACAGTAACAGAACTGGCATAGCGAGTTAAAAAGATCCCTTCTTCAACCGCGGAGTCTCCGCCGCCAACTACGATTACATCTAGATCTTCATAAAATGCCCCATCACAAGTGGCACAATAAGAGACGCCTCGACCGGCTAGCTCTTTTTCGCCAGGTACTTCTAAATAGCGCGGTTGGGCCCCACTAGCAATGATTACAGTGCGGGCTTGAATCTTAGTATCCCCAACCTCAATAGTTTTGGGTTGGGCCTCTAGCTCTACCTTAGTTACCTCCCCCATCTGCCACTCTAAACCAACTTCTAAGGCTTGATTGTACATGTAATCAGACAGATCAGGACCACCAATGTTTTTGAAGCCTGGGTAGTTCTCGATTTCTAAGGTGTTTTGCATTTGACCGCCATGTAACCCCCGCTCAATCACGATGGTTTTCAAGTTCGCCCGGGCCCCGTAAAGTCCCGCTGCAAGACCCGCTGGTCCTCCCCCAATAATCGCCAAATCATACATCAACATCTCTCCTCCGCTAGATATTATTGCGTTGTCACCAGTTTAGCCAAGCCAGGTGAAATCCACACATCCGTATCACTAACTAGAATTGCTTCCACATTGTCTAGGCTTTCAACCAGTGCTCGCCCCTTCTCCCAGCCTAAAACAAAGACTGCTGTAGACAAGGCATCACTGGTTGCTCCATTTTCGCCCACAATAGTAACACTACGGAGACCTCGAGCAGGGTATCCCGTTTTGGGATCCAAGATATGATGGTAGCGTTGCCCATCTTTAGTAAAAAAGCGCTGGTAATCCCCGGAAGTAACCACACTATTATTATCCAAGGGCAAGATCCAACGAATGTCACTCGGTAAATCGGGATCTTGCACCCCAACCCGCCAGGGCTGTCCATCAGGGCGCCTTCCAATGACGGAAATATCACCACCTGCGTTGATAATAGATCGTTGGACTTTACCCTTTCGGAGTAGACTAATCCCACTATCTACCACAAAACCTTTGGCAATGCCCCCAAGATCTAAAATGGTACCTTGAGGAATGCGAACCTCGCTTGTATTATGATTAACTTCTACTTGCGTGTAATCCACTGTGGCTAAAGCCTCAGCCAATTCTTCTTCGGTAGGTACATGGTATAATCCGCTACCAAAACCCCACAGATCTAAAACTGCGCCAATAGTAATATCAAAGGCACCATGAGAAACTTCCCCTATTTTTATTCCTAACTCAATAAGTTGGAGGGTAGTGGGACTAACTTTAACCCACTCCCCCGCCTGTTGATTAATTTTCGCAACCTCACTATTTTCTACAAACCGGGATAAAGTTTGCTCTAAATCCTCCATAATGGTAAATGC
>JAAZLB010000291.1 GCA_012799535.1 Bacillota bacterium
ATTGGCTAAGATCCAAGTGAGCAATCCTGCAGGTGCAGCCACAACTACAGCTCTGGCCAGGACAAAGAGGGTACGGTCTAAAAAAGAACGGTAGAGTACCTGACCTAGTAAGGGGCGGCGGTAAGGGGGAAGCTCTAAGACGAAGAAGGAAGGCTCTCCTTGCAAGATGGTGGAAGTGAGGGCTTTAGAGACCAAAAAGGTTGCAATTACTGCAACCCCAATACCTAGAAAAACTACAAGGGTGGGTAAAAAAGCGGCGGTTTCCGTACCTAAGGTCAGAGTTGCCACAATTGTCCCCATCACGATTAATATGGGAAAGCGTCCATTACAGGGAACAAAATTATTGGTGAGAATGGCCACAAGCCGTTCTCTGGGCGAATCAATAATGCGACACGCAATGATGCCTGCGGCATTACAACCAAAGCCCATAGACATGGTGAGGGCTTGTTTACCGTGGGTACCTGCCCGTTGAAAGAGATGGTCCAGATTAAAAGCTACCCGAGGTAAATAACCAAAGTCCTCTAGTAGAGTAAAGAGGGGAAAGAAGATGGCCATGGGAGGTAACATCACCGCCACCACCCAGGCGAGTCCCCTGTACATTCCCAAAATTAAGGCACCTTGTAGCCACACTGGGGCTTTAATCCACGCTAAGGTAGCTAGAAGCCAGTCTTCCAAGAGATGAAAGAGGTGGGTCAATAAGTCTGAAGGATAGTTAGCACCAGTAATGGTGATCCAAAAAACGGTTGCTAACAGGGCAAGCATGATGGGTATACCCCACTTACGGGAGGTAAAGACATCATCGAGGCTCTGGGTTAGTCCAGTTCCAGGTGTACGGGGATTGCGCACCACCTTTGAGGCAATTTCTTCTGCCCTTTGGTACAGAGTACTGACCACAATCTCTTGATCGTCAATTTTTGGTTCCCTCATGATCTCGCCTCCAACTTTTCTAAAATGGAAAAGGGTTGCCCTCGCAGTTGACCACCGGCTACCCGCGCTATAGCATCCTTTAGTTGGGGCAATCCATTTTTGGTGGTTCCAGTGGTGGGGATCACGGGCACTCCCAGCTCTTGTTCTAAGAGGGGTAAGTCTAGCCGCAAATTTAGGCGTTTTGCTTCATCCATGAAATTAGCACAGACTACCACTTTCGATGTGATTTCTAGAACCTGAAGCACGAGATTGAGATTTCGCTCTAAGCAAGTTACATCCACTACAACCACTGTGGCTACGGGAAAACTGGAGCAGAGAAAATCCCGGGCCACTTCTTCTTCGGGAGAATTAGCCAAAAGAGAATAGGTGCCTGGTAAATCTACCACCTCATAGATTTGCCCTTGGTAGCGGTACTTGCCCCTTGCTTGCAAAACCGTTTTACCGGGCCAGTTGCCGGTATGTTGTTTAAGGCCTGTTAGGCCGTTAAAAATGGTACTTTTTCCCGTATTCGGATTTCCGCCTAAGGCGATAAGCAGGGCTTGGGACATGATTTTAGCCTCCTTGTTCTAGTCTCGGAGCATGACTTGTCGTGCCCCTTCTAATCTTAAGGCGACCACCGCGCCTCGGATTGCGTAGGCTACTGGATCACCACTGGGACTTGTGAATAGCGCTTGCACCTTAGTGCCTGGAACCAAGCCTAGATCAAAAAGGCGACGGCGAATGGGACCAGTCGCAGTCAGAGTTAAGACATAACCACTTTCGCCAGGTTTAAGATCTGCTAAGACACTTCCCATGGCTACACCATCCTTTACAAGTAATTTTCCCTATTAGGGTATGAAGGAAAAAGGGTTTTGGAACCACACTAAGAATACAGAAGCAGGACTAGTGGATGGAGTGAACAACAAAGTGGATTTAGATCAAATACAGAAGGTGGCCTTTGAGACCATGGGTCACAGGCAAGTGAATCCCCAAAGGGAGCCAGGATATATCTATTACCACGGCCAAAGGGTAGGCAAAATTGCCCTGCAATTGCGGGAGTTAATTTTTCCCTTTCAAGATCAAGATGATGGGGTTATACTTGTAGGTGGTTGGTTTCATGATGTAGGTAAAGGAATAGAACCCCATTGGGAATATGGGGCCCTTTTGGTAGAGCGGATTTTAGGGGAACATTGTTCAGTGGATCAGCTGGAACAGATTAGGGAAATTGTAGGTAATCACACCCTCCGGAAAGAAAAAGAATACCCCCACTATGTTCAACTAGTGCAAGATGGGGATATTCTCGATCATTTTGGGAGCCAGGAAATCTGGCTTAACTTCTGGCACACGGCCTATCATAAGCAAAATTTAGATTATGCCCTGGAGTTTTATGAGACTAGGTACCAAAAACAGGTAGTTAAAGTACGTGAGCTTTTAAATTTTGAAGAATCGGTGGAATTCTTCAATGAAAAGGATCGCTTTGTCCGCTCCTTTGTGGAGCGCCTGCGCAAAGAGGGAATGGGTGATTTGGTGGGGTATAAAGGAAAAGACTAAGGGGTGGGAGACCGCTTAGCCTTTTCTGTGGGAGGAAAATAACTTATGAAGGAAAAATTAATGGGCGCCGACTCGTTCGTTGTCAATAGTTACTTCTACATTTTCTGTGAGTATGTCGGCATAGGTGTAAGACCGACGACGAACAGCATTGGACTGGTCTAAATTTACTACAAATAGTTTTGGATAAGTCTCTACCAGAATTCCTTCAGATTCTAAATAGCGACGACGCCCTTTGTGAGCTCGGATGAAAACTTTTTTGCCTACATTTGCTTCTAGATGGTGTTTGATGTCTTCAATGGTGGTCTGTTTTTCTACTGCCATGATTGCCAACCCCTTCTAGTTAAAATTATTAAAACCCAAGTTTGGTGTTTTTTAAATAACACACGTCGTAGACTGTTTCCAAACCGGAATAGATCATAATATGATGGTTACGAGTATTTCCCGGCTTGGGATCCGGTAGTTCTAAACCAACAAGCACATAATTGCCTGGCTTCAAATCAGGAATAGTGTAGGTTTTCCGCTCCCCATAGGCCAATTCACCCTCAAAGGTATGGAGGATGGTATTGGGATCACATTCTCGAGCAAGGACGAAATGGTACTTGCCCACATAGGGAGTAGAACCTAGATGGGTGTTTAAGAAAGTCACAACTAACGTTCCAGTAGACATTAGCTCACCCCATTTTGATTGAACCAGCATACACTTTAGAAGGCCTGGTTCTTAGGCGACCGGTTTTATGTGTGGTCATTTTGTGCTGGTCTAGTTTGTCCCGACCAGTCAGAAGTGTCCTGCAGTTAGGGCAATAAAGTTGATTTACCCCTGTAAGTGTTAGGCACTTAGTGCAGACTTTCATGTAATCATCTCCTTACTTGTTTGTGAGGTCAAAAAAAGCGTCTGAACAACTTGACAAAAGTTGTCACACGCTTGGCGTACTCCTACGAGGTTAGCTGACGGATTAGGGCACCCAAGTTGCCCCTCCCGACAAAGTCAGGATTCACCCCAAAAAATCGGTTCCCCCGTTGTCACAAATCATGATATTCGGAGATTTTGGCACTTCTTATAATGAAGTGATGTGTTTATAGTATAGCATGCAAGTTTACATAAAGTCAAGGGCATACTTAGAAATTTAGACAAATTGCTCCATAAGTGGAGGCGGAATAAATGGAAATCGTGATTATAGGAATGGGAAAATTAGGCTTTAAACTAGCAGAGACTTTAGCTAGTACAACCAATAATATTACAGTCGTGGATATTAATGAAGCTGCTCTTTTCAGGGTGGCCAATCGTCTGGATGTCTTAACTGTGCGGGGGAATGGAGCACAGTTAAAAGTCTTGGAAGACTTAGATATGAAAAACACAGATTTGGTGGCCGCTGTCACCAGTAGTGATGAAACGAATCTCCTCATTTGTGGCCAAGCCAAAAAGTTAGGTTGCAAGCGGGTGGTGGCAAGGGTTCGTAACCCAGAGTATGCTAATCAAATTGAATTTTTTAAGGAACACTTAGGGATTGACTTGATCACTAATCCGGAGCTAGACACTGCTGTAGATGTAGCTCGTTATGTACTTAGGGGTTATACAGCCCACATGGAATCCTTTGCCGGTGGTAAGGTGGGATTGTTTGATGTGCCCATGCACACCTTGCCTAATCTGGTTGGGAAACACCTTTGGGAGATTGATGTTTTTGACGAGATTTTAGTTGCTGCCATTTCCCGAGGTGGACAGGTGATTGTACCCTCAGGGGATACCCATTTAGAAGAACAGGATATTTTATACCTGATTGGGCGGAGAGAAGCGGTTACTTCATTTACTAGGGGTCTTTTTTTATTAGGTGAGCGACGCATTACCAGAAAAACTATGATTTTAGGCGGTGGCAAGGCAGGCTTCTACCTGGCTAGTCGCCTCTTAGCTAGTGGAGTCATGGTGAAAATTATTGAACAAAGTGAAGAACGTTGCGATTACCTAGCAGAAAATCTTAAAGGTGTTTTAGTAATTTGTGGTGATGGCACTGACTTAGATTTATTACAGGATGAGGGTTTAGGGGAGATGGATGCCCTAATATCTTTGACTGGCAATGATGAAGAAAACCTGATGCTAGCTCTACTTGGAAAACAACAGGGGGTGCCCAAAGTTGTGGCCAAGGTGAGCCGTTCTAATTTTGTGCCCATCATCGAACAGTTAGGGATTGATCGGGCGGTGAATCCGGTGCTTATTTCTGCAGGGGAGATCGTCCGCTTTATCCAAGGGGGACAAATTGCTTCCCTGTCATTGTTGTTCGGTGGGCAAGCAGAAGTAGTGGAAATTATCGTGCCTGAAGATGCTCCAATTGCTGGTAAAAAGCTAGCTCAAGCTAAAATTCCCCGGGGTCTAATTATTGGTGCAATTGTAAGGGATGGGCAAGTTTTCATTCCTAAGGGCAATTCAGTAGTTGAGGCCCAAGATCGGGTTATAGTCTTTTGCCTGCAAAGTGAAATTTCCACATTACAGCAACTGTTTTATCCCAAAAGGAGGGGGTTTTTGCATGAATTATGGTCTAGTGGGTCGAGTTTTCGGAAACCTCCTACTCGTTGAGGCGGCGTTATTTACTATTCCTTTGGGGATATCCCTATATTATCAAGAACAAAAGGCAATCTTCGGCTTTCTTTTGGCAATGGTGGTAACGGGGATTGTGGGCTTTGTAGCTTCTAATGTGCCTAGTCGCTCAACTCGCCTTAAAATCAAAGAAGCCTTACTAATAGTCACTTTAGGCTGGTTCGGAGCCTCTTTTTTTGGAAGTCTGCCCTTTGTATTTTCTGGAAGTATCCCGAGCTGGATTGATGCTTTTTTCGAGACAGTCTCTGGCTTAACTACCACTGGGTCCACTGTAATCACTAATGTGGAAGGATTGCCTCTGGGGATTTTATTTTGGCGCTCCTTTATCCATTGGTTAGGGGGTATGGGGATTTTAGTTTTAACTCTCGCCATACTTCCCAGTGTGGGTGTGGGAGGATTTCAGATTTTTAAGGCGGAAAGTCCCGGCCCCCAACCTGATAAATTAACACCACGAATTGGGGCCACTACTAAAATTTTGTATACAGTCTATTTGTTTATTACCCTTATCATGATCTTGGTCTTCCATTTTGCGGGTATTTCTTGGTTTGAAAGCGCAGTGTTTACCTTTGGTACGGTGGGCACCGGCGGTTTTTCTATTTATAATGATAGCTTAGCTAGGTATAGTTCGAATAGTTTGTTGATTAACTCTTTGGCGGTAGGCATGATCCTCTCTGGTGTGAACTTCTCCTTATATTATGACTTATGGAAGCGCCGTTGGCGCCAAGTATTAAATAACGAAGAGCTCCGCCTCTACTTGGCCATTGTGGTCTTTAGTGTGTTGGCTATCTCTTTAAATCTCTATGGGAAAGTGTATCACAGTGTGGGAGAAACGGTTAAACAGGCTCTCTTTCAGGTTAGTTCCATCATTACCACAACAGGCTATTCTACAGTAGATTTTGATTTATGGCCTACCTTTAGTAAGGGGATTCTCTTTACTCTCATGTTTGTAGGAGGAAGCGCTGGTTCCACATCAGGATCCATTAAGGTGATTCGACTCTTAGTAGCAGGAAAAGTAGTTAAAAGAGAACTTGGTAAAACCTTGCATCCTCAAATGGCATCTCCCATTACTATTAATGGCAAGATTGTGGCACCAGAAGTTGTCTCAGGTGTGGCAAGTTTTTATTTTCTCTATATCCTCACTTTTATTCTAGGTAGCTTACTTATTTCTTTAGAAGGACATGATTTGCTGAGCTCTATGAGTGCGGTAGCGGCCACTTTGGGAAATATTGGTCCAGGCTTTGGGGCAGTTGGCCCTAGCCAAACCTTTGCTTCTTTTAGTGGAGCCAGTAAGCTCATGTTTTCTTTTTTCATGCTTTTAGGCCGCTTAGAGTTACTTACTTTACTTAGCATCCTCACTCCCACCTTTTGGCGAGAGTAAGCAAAGTAGCAAAATGACCGTTAGCAACTGCTAACGGTCAAGTATTCTTGTTGGGTCTTAGCGGAACCAGCGGCCACCCATCGAACGCCCCTTTTGAGTTTGATTACCCCAGCAATTCATCATAAAACCACGATGCCTCCGGGCCATGCGAGGTCCGAAAAAACCAAGGCCACCCCGCCCTTCTATTTCAGCTCTGGCATACTCAGGCCTTTCAAATTCCTGGTACAACGCTTCAATTTCTGCTAACGCTTCTGGGTACTTTTCAAGTATCTCCCTTACTTGTATCCGCAACGGAACAGGCGCCACAGGATCTGAACTTGTAGAGTCTGAGGTTGCAGGTTCTGCAGCCCAGACTACAGAAGCACCAATCATAAGTAACACCACACCTAATAGCATTAAACCTTTGAATCTCCTAACCAACACTATCACCTCTTTCATGTTTGGTTAGAGTATAACTAATGATCTTGAATACATTCGGAAGAAACTTTGAAGATAGTTTGTAGATTGCTGAAACTAGAGTTTTTTATG
>JAAZLB010000292.1 GCA_012799535.1 Bacillota bacterium
ATGGTGTAAGTAGTTCAGATGAGTTACTAGCTAGTGTAGGCTCAGGGAGGATTACCCCCACCCAAGTAGTGCAAAAACTTACTGGTCAAGAACCTAGTGAGCGGAGAAAACTACCGGAAGTTGGTCAAAAGAAACGGAGAGAAGCAACTAGGGGCGTTGAGGTTAAGGGTGTGGATAACCTTTTAGTGCGTTTTTCTAAATGCTGTAACCCAGTTCCAGGTGATGAGATTATTGGCTATATTACTCGTGGTAGGGGCATTTCAGTTCATCGGACCGATTGTCCTAATGCGGCCCATCTCGGACAGGATAGTAGTAGACAAATTGAGGTATCCTGGAATGCTACAGAGGCTGATTCGTATCCAGTAGAAATTGAAATTGAGGCCTTAGATCGGCCCAACTTACTCACTAGTATCATGAATGCCCTATCTGAAAGTAAGACTATTGTAGAAGCGGTGACTGCCCGCACCATTAAGCATGAATCAGTCACTGTGCAATTAGTTGTGGAAATTCATGATGTGGAACATTTAAATAATGTGATGCGTTCTCTAAGACATGTAAATGGGGTATTGGAAGTTCGCCGTGCGAACCCAACTTAGGGAAGCTTGCCCACAAGTTGGGTTACCCCACATTGAAGGTTAGACTGAAATAAAGGATGATGTTTTGTGCGTGCAGTTGTGCAAAGGGTCCAACGAGCCAGTGTGGAAGTGGCTGGTCAGGTGGTGGCCAACATTGACCAAGGACTTCTGGTTTTTCTCGGTGTAGGTGAAGGGGATACTTCGGAGGATAGCCGTTATTTGGCTAACAAAATTGCCCATTTGCGGATTTTTTCCGATGGAGATGGCAAGATGAATCTTAATGTAAAGGAAGCTGGTGGCTCCATTTTAGCCGTGTCCCAGTTCACTCTTTATGGGGATTGTCGGCGGGGACGGAGACCCAGCTTTAGTTCTGCCGCCCCACCGGAATTGGCCGATGAATTGTATCAGCAATTCGTAGAAGATTTAAGGGCGGAGGGTCTTGTTGTGGAAACTGGTGTTTTTCAAGCCCATATGGAAGTTTCTTTGGTCAATGATGGCCCGGTGACCATGTTATTAAGCTCAGGGGGGGAATTCTAAGGATGCAGCTGCAGCAATTTGTGGTTAATCCCCTCGGGGTTAACTGTTATGTTGTGTATGATCAAGGGGAAGCGGTTATCGTGGATCCTGGTCAAGCTTCAGAAGAAGTTTTAGGTTTTATCCAAGGGAAAGGTCTTAAAGTTTTAGCCATTATAAACACCCACGGACACGGGGATCATATTGCAGGTAATAGTTGGTTTATGGAAAAAACCCAAGCACCTCTTTGGATTCATGAATTAGAGGAACCTTATTTATCAGATCCTGAACTTCATTTAGGTCCCTTGATTAGAATGGACTTTCCTACAGTTGAAGCGGATCGACTTCTTAAAGATGGAGATACGATTGCAATTGGGGATCAAAGCCTGCAAGTATTGCACACTCCAGGTCATTCCCCAGGGGGAATAGCCCTTTATGGTTCTGGTTTTTTACTAAGTGGGGATACCCTTTTTAAGTCTTCCGTAGGTAGGTGGGATTTGCCCCAAGGAGACCAGTCTATTTTACAACAAAGCTTAATTCGCTTGGCTCGTTTGCCCTTGGATACGGTAGTTTATCCAGGACACGGATCCCCTACTACCATTCGGGATGAAATTAAGAACAATCCGTTTTTATAATGAGCAATTAAGGAAGTGGGGCAGATCACTATTTCCTATCATTTTGGCAAAGAAGAGTTTCATATTATTGCACCAGAAGAGCTGGTACCAACTGTTGAAGCAGTGATCCGCTCCCTTGTACCCAATGCCCAATTTGGTACAGGACGATTATTGCAAGCACAATTTACCTGGGATGGGGAAGGTGCTCTAACAGTCCACGTGGATCTAGACGGGCTCTCTTGGAATTACCAGGATTTAGAGATCTTAGATCCTCGCTATAACGAATTTGACCGGGAGCGGCGGATTAAAGAAAGGGTACGGATGGGAACTCAACGAGTTTTAGAACAGACCTTTGATTTGGCCTCCAGCCCTTGGGGAATCTTACTGGGTGTACGCCCTACGAAATTAGTCCATTCTCTGTTGGATAGGGGTTTTTCCCCAGAAGAAGTTGTCACCCAGTTAAAGACGGTCTATGGCCTAAGCGAAGAAAAAATAGAGCTTATGTTTCCGGTGGTAATTAAACAGCGAGAGTATTTTCATTCGTCTCCCAATCAACCAGTCAGTATTTATGTGGGCATTCCCTTTTGTCCTACCCGTTGCAGTTATTGCTCTTTTGCAGCTTATCCCCTCAGTAGTCATGGCCATTTGCTTCAAGGCTTTTTACAAGCCCTGAAGTTAGAAATTGTGGCCATGGGACGTCTTTTAGACGAATTAGGGATAGAGGTGGAAACCATTTACCTTGGTGGCGGTACACCAACCACTGTCCAAGGTGCCGATTTGGAAGAATTATTGAACTTAATTAGGCATTATCTGGTTAAACCCACAACTTGTGAGTTTACTGTGGAAGCGGGTCGGCCAGAAACCCTGACACGGGAGACTGTGCATATCTTAAAAAACGCCCAAGTGGACCGTATTAGTATTAATCCCCAAACTATGCACCAGGCAACCTTGGATCGTATTGGGCGTCAGCATAGTGTGGAACAGGTGTGTACTGCCTATTATCTTGCCCGTGAAGTGGGGATTCCCATTATTAATATGGACATTATTCTCGGTTTACCAGGCGAAAAATTGGAACATGTGGAGGAGACCCTCAGGCAAATCGCGATTTTGCAACCAGATAACTTGACAGTTCATAGTTTGGCCATTAAGCGTGCATCTCGGTTAAAGCAAGAGGCGAAAGAGGTTCAAATCGCCCAAGAGGAAGGGGAGACCATGGCAAATTTAGCTAAAAAGTTTGCCTCCACGTGGGGGATGTCTCCTTATTATCTGTATCGGCAACGCTATATTTTGGGTGATTTAGAAAATATTGGTTATGCTAAGCCCAGTTTGGAGTCTCGGTATAATATTCAGATGATGGAAGAACGGCAAACCATTATTGCCCTCGGTGG
>JAAZLB010000293.1 GCA_012799535.1 Bacillota bacterium
ACCGGCTATCCGCCCAAGGATCTCTTGTTGCGGAGTGATTTTCTACAAGATGTCCAAGACAAATTAACTCAACTATTAGCCATCTCTAGGGATCATCCCCAGGTGGCTTTAGTTATAGGTTTGCCCTTGCAAAGAGAGGGGGACTTGTATAATGGGGTCGTTGTGGTTCAAGCAGGTGAAATACTGGGTAGACACTCAAAACGCAATTTGACTCAATTTCGCCTTTTTGATGAAAACATCTATTTCTCACCTGGGTTGGAGCATACGTTAGTCAGACTTGGCGACGAAGTTGTAGCTATTGCCTTAGGCATGGAATTAGATTTGGAACTTGCTATGGAGCTAAGACAGTTGGGAGCTACTCTAATTATTAACCCTTGTGCCATTCCCTTTGCAGTGGGGGAGGAGTCAAGACATGAGGAAGATTTGCGAAAGGTCGCTGTAGCCAGTGGTTTGCCAGTACTTAGGGTTAATCAAGTGGGAGCTAATGACGAACTGATTTTTGCTGGTGGAAGCTTGGCCCTCGATTCTTCTGGTCAGTTGGTAGGCTATGTATCCAAATTTGGAACTGGAGGGGTTCTATTGGATCTGTCCGCCCCGGAATATGTTGACACGGATAAGGAAGATGTAACCGCCCAAATTCATCAAGCCTTAGTCTTGGGCTTGAGGGATTATGTCCAAAAAAATGGTATGAGCAAGGTGATTATTGGACTTTCTGGTGGACTAGATTCGGCAGTGGTGGCCTGTCTAGCCGCGGAAGCGGTTGGTGCAGAAAATGTCTGGGGGATTACTCAACCTGGTCCCTACTCTACCCCTAGCAGTGTGGAAGATGCCCAAACCCTAGCTAACAATCTCAGAATCCGGTTTGATATCTTACCTATAGATAGTCTATATGGAGCCATGCTTTCTTCTCTAGAAGAATACTTTGCAGGAACTGTCATGAATGTCGCGGAAGAGAATATTCAAGCCCGCCTCAGGGGTAATCTTCTCATGGCCTTGTCTAATAAGTTTGGTGGTCTTGTGCTCACTAATAGTAACAAAAGCGAGTTGGCAGTGGGCTATTGTACCTTGTATGGGGATATGAGTGGTGGTCTGGCTGTGATTGCTGATGTGTATAAGACCATGGTTTACCAATTGGCTTATTACATTAATCGAGAAAAGGAAATTATCCCGTGGAATACCATTGAAAAACCACCTTCTGCAGAATTGCGACCTAATCAGAGAGATGATGAAACTTTGCCTCCCTATGACATCTTGGACGGGATTATTGAAGCCTACTTGCATGGGGGTCTTACGCCAGCTGAAATTATCGAGGAAGGTTACGCACCAGAGACGGTGCGATGGGTGACAAGGACTATTGACAATAATGATTACAAGCGGAGGCAAGCGGCTTTGATTCTAAGGGTGACCACTCCCATTTTAGGGAGAGAGCGTCAGATGCCCCTAAGCGCAAAAAAGCAATTTCAATAGGCATGGAGGCGAAAAAATGTATACTGGTGAAAAAATACGATTGCGAGAATATCGTAAAGAAGATGCGGCACTAGCTCAGGCTTTTATCAATGATCCTGAGGTAAAAAGAAACTTAAATCCAGGTATTCCCTATCCACTTACTTTGGGTGATGAAGAAAAATGGGTGGCTAGTCAGACTGCTACTACCGACCTGTATAACTTCGCTATCGAGACCATTGATGACGCTAGATATATTGGAGGATGCGGGATTAACCAATTAGATTGGAAAAACAAAGTGGCAACCGTGGGGATCTTCATTGGAGATCGTTCTTGTTGGAATCAAGGATATGGAACAGATGCTATGCGGGTGTTTTTACGCTTTATGTTTGACCAGATGAACTTGAATAAAGTAAAATTGTCAGTGTTCTCCTTTAATGAGCGAGCGATTGCCATGTATAAAAAATGTGGTTTTCAACAAGAGGGGCGTCTCCGCCAAGAGTTATTTCGTGATGGTGAGTATCATGACCTAATCATCATGGGTATTTTAAGAGAAGAGTTTAATAATGAGGGATAAGATGGACCAACAAATTTCCATACTCTACGAAGATAATCATCTTCTAGTAGTAGTGAAGCCACCGAATCTACTCTCACAAGGAGATCAGACTGGGGATGTGGATCTACTTACATTGCTTAAGGAATACATTAAAGAAACCTATAATAAGCCTGGAAATGTCTATTTGGGTTTGGTTCATCGTTTGGATCGCCCAGTAGGTGGGGTAATGGTCTTTGCCAAAACCTCCAAGGCCGCGGGGCGTCTCTCAGAACAAATTCGGGAAGGCACTTTCGGCAGAGGGTATTTGGCCGTTGTGGCTGGGCACCCCCAACCCCTGCGGGGCAATCTCCGTAACTACTTAGTTAAGGATCGCAAGACCAATTTGGTAAGTGTGGTTAAGCCCAATGTGCCTGGTGCTCAAGAAGCTGTGCTAGACTACCAAGTGATTGATATGATTTCCACCCATAGTTTAGTCCGTATTCAATTACGGACGGGACGTTCTCACCAGATTAGGGTACAAATGGCAGAGGCTGGCCATCCCCTAGTGGGTGATCAACGCTACGGACCAAGAAGTAACGAAAGACAACAAATTGCTTTGTGGGCAGAGCGCATTTCGTTTGTCCATCCCACCACTAAAGAAAAACTAGAGTTTGTTCAACCACTGCCCGCCACAAAACCATGGACCGAATTTAGACATAAAGCCTGACCTTAGGGGTCAGGCTTTGTTTTTTAAGATTACTTTTTCTACAGTCGCTTTGTCATCGAGTGCTAAAATGGCCATGGTAATGGGAAGTGTAAAACGGCGGGGCCCGGCGCTACCTGGATTGATGAGCAAAATCCCGTCTCTTTTTTCCTCTAAGAAGCGATGAGAGTGCCCGAAAACCACTAGATCAGCTTGCTCAGTAGCGAGGGTTAGGTCATCTATATTGTGTACGACCGCAATTGACCACTTACCCACGTTTAACCGCTCGGTGATCTTAAGAGAATTCGCCCAGGGTTCCACATCCACATTACCCCTCACGGCAGTGGTAGGAGCGATTTGCTTTAGTTCTTGGAGTATCTGGGGATTACCTATATCTCCAGCATGGATAATTAGATCGCAACTTTGTAATAATTGTTTGACTTGGTTGCGTAGTAACCCGTGGGTGTCTGATACAAGACCAATTCTAACCTCTGACATGTAGAGTTCTCCCTTTCTTATGCAGTGACATTAGGGGCGGAGCGTAGAGTTAGGATGTGGGCAATCTTTAGTCCAATTACCATGAGTACTGCAGAGATACCTAGGGAAACTAGACCACTGATGCTACTGCTTAGTCCTACCACAGTAATTAGAATGCCAGCCACAATATAGCCGATGAAGCTGATGCTTGCCACAAAGATTGCATAGGGTAGCTGTGTACTAACGTGTTCGATGTGATTACATTGGGCCCCAGTAGACGAAAGAATTGTAGTATCAGAAATGGGAGAACAATGGTCACCGAAGACTGCCCCAGCTAATACTGCAGCTATCATGATTAAAGTGATCTCTGGATCGAAGATTAAAGCAAAGTCAATGGCAATAGGTACCATGATTGCAAAGGTGCCCCAGGAGGTACCTGTGGCAAAGGCAATCAGACCTGCCAAAGCAAAGACAAGGGCTGGATATAAAAAGGGTGGCAAGGTCTTGCCTAAGCTATTGGCTAGATAAACCCCAGTGTTTAATTCACCAATGATTGAGCCAATGGTCCAAGCAAAGATTAGGATGGTGATGGCCGGTAACATGCTCTTAGTACCTTTGACGGCAGCTTCTGGCAATTGCTTAAGTGTTAAAACCTGTCTGGGTAAAAAGAGTACTAGACTTAGAACAATGGCCCAAAAGCCACCAATTCTCAAAGCTGTAGCTGCATCCGTCTCCTGAATAGCCCCTAGGAAGGAGATTCCGCCAGCGAAGTAGCCACCTGTGTAGGCCATGGCAATTATGGTAAAGAGCACTAACCCACCGATAGGGATGATCAAATCCCAGATGGTGCCCTTAGGGTTAATGATAGTATCTTCTACCTGGACAACACTTTCGCCTTTAGGACCGTGGACATTTCCGGTGGTTATGGCTAAATGTTCGTGCTGGGCCATAGGTCCAAATTCCAGATCACTCAGGGATAGTACCGCCACCATAGCCAAGGTTAGT
>JAAZLB010000294.1 GCA_012799535.1 Bacillota bacterium
CGTTCCGCGAAATCGGTGGGCGGATCAACTAAGATCTGCACATCGAATTCAATGTGGCGCTGTTGGGCTTCCTTTTGTTTAAACTCTAAAACGGTGAGCCAAGCGTCGGGAGGTAAAGTGGCATAATTATAACGATCCGACAAACTAGCAGCGGCATAGGCAATACAATCTTGGGCATCTTGCCATCTTTCCATCTGTACATAGCTGGAAATCAAGGTAAGTTCATTGAGAAAATCATGCCGTTCTTCGCGCAAGACGCGCAGAGCATAGCTTTGCAAACGGTATTTTTCTGTATGGTAATTAATTGCCTTTTGGTTTTGTTCAGAATTGGCTATGGATTGGATTAAGGCGATACAAATCACTGGCAGCATGAGGCAACCTGAGTATAAAAAGGCTTGGCCAAAGATGAAATCACTCAGGGAATTATGATTACAAGCGGTTAAGGCGAAGGTTTTGTGGAGTATAATCATGGGTAAAAAGAAGCCATATTCTCGCAAAAAACGCCACTTGAAGGAGGGATTTGTGTCTCGTTCTTTCCTTCTCATTTTCTTAGGATTATTCCGTTCTAGCAAAAGATAGAGAGAAAGGAGGATGATAGGTAAAAAGGCAGTGAGGGTAAAGGGTTCTTGAGTAGCACCCCAGAAAGTGGCCCAGGGAGCGGAGGAGTCGAAGAAGTACAAAAAGAGGGGAGGGAACACTAGTTCACCTAAGAAGGCGAACAGAAGAGGGCCTATGGCTCCGAACAAGGCCTCTGGGAATAGTCTTACCTTAAAAATCCACATTTGGAAGGTCATGTTAGTGATTGATTGTAAGATAAGGCGCAAACCATGGAAAGGCATAATACAACTGAGAAGGGTGATCACCGCCGATTGGAGTAGAGAAAAGGCCAGTAGTTGAAAGGGATCAATAGTTAACCCCATCAGTCTACGGGCCCCATAGATTTGAGAAATGGTGACCACAAACACAATTAGACTAATCTTTACGAATAACGTACTCGTCATGGATATTTCCCCATTTCGTCTGAGCTGTTATCTAATATGCTCATTCGGCAGGGGGTTGATAATTCCTTGTGAAAGAATGTCAAAATTGGTTATTTTTGTGAATTTCCTCTAAATTACTCTGTAAAAAATGGTAGAATCTCTGGAGAGCCTCAGGTTGGGCAAAGTAGATTTGGGCATTTGTGGCACTGCCCCCTCCCCGGCCACCTAAAGGTTGCCCCTGTTCTTTGATTAACTGAGCTAAATTCAAGCCAGTAGGTAAGTTGTGGCCTAGAACCAGACGTTCTCCAAGGTTTATGACTACATAATAGGTTCCTAAATTCAAGATAGCCCGGGTTAAGTGTTGGGCTTCTTCAATGGTGGCTTCTGGTAAATCGAGAAACAAGGCTAAGCCCTCAGCATCAGCCACAATTCTTTCTGCCTGGAATGCTACTAATTCTCCCTGGAGATCTTGGAGTTTTCTTTCCAGTTCACGCTTTTGTTCCAATTCACTTTGCACCCGAAAAACCAGTTCATCGTGGGGTACCCCAAGTAGAACAACTAATTCGCTGGAAAGCTGGTGCTTATGGGCATAATCTGCTAGTGCCCTACCTCCTGCTAAAAAGTACACCCTAGTCATACCCTTATATTTTTCTGTCCGAATTATTTTTAGTAAATTGAGTTGTCCAGTACTCTCAAGGTGAGTTCCAGAACAGGGGGAATAGTCAATTCCTTGGATTTCTACAATCCGCAGATCGCCCTCTATTTGGGGGAGTTTGCGCACTGGAATTTCGGCTAGCTCAGTAGGTGCCATCGTATAGACGGAGATGGGTAAATTGGAGAAAATCAATTGATTAACCCGTTTTTCCACGTGTTCTTGTTCTGCAATAGTGAGCTTAGAAGCAGTAATGTCAATGCTAGAATACTCTATTCCCAGGTGAAAACTTTCTGTTTTATAACCAAATTCATCTTCGAAAATCGCGGAAAGCAAGTGTTGCCCCGTATGTTGTTGCATGTGGTCAAAGCGCCTATTCCAGTCTAAAACACACTCAACTTTTTTAGAGGTGAGGGGTTGGGCAAGGACGTGATAGATCACCCCGTCCTGTTCAAAAACATCCACTAGAGGCTCCCCATTAAGTGAGCCTAAATCGTGGGGTTGACCACCCCCTGTAGGGTAAAAGATGGTCTCCTGCAAGACCACAAGCTGTTGACCTTCTCTCTCATGGGTGGAAGTTACAGTGGTGGTTAATTCTTGCAACCAAGGATGAGTATAATACTTTTTAGTAATGTCCATTCACTCCAATTACATGGTTTGAGTTTGGGTTTGAGTTGGCTTAGAGAAAAGCCCTAGTTTCACAAAGGCAAAGGGGGCACCTAAGGTAGCCCAAAATCCGAGTAGAGCATAGCGAACAACAATGGACAAATTGCCTGGTATCCATGCCACCACCGGCTTCAAAACGATCCTAAGCAGGAATA
>JAAZLB010000295.1 GCA_012799535.1 Bacillota bacterium
CTTGTGTAGACATCGGCAGGTTCACTGGAAAGGAAAACTCCACCGTGGGGAAGGACTTCAGCTTCTCAATTAAGTCTAATGGGTTCTTGAAAGTTGGTCTTAGGTTAGATCAACCTTTTACCCACATGACCCCTGGCTGGAACGACAAATTGGCAACTCAAGTTGTAGTGAGCCAAGGTAATGCAAGACGTCTAGGCGTTCATCACGATTGGGCGTTCTATCCAACCCTACCCTCAACCTATACGATGGTAGATAATCCTCTTGGCCATCCATCTGGCCGTGGTGTTCGGGACTACACTTTGAATATCAAAGGCAAATTGGCCGACATTCACGAGCAAGCTCAAGGAGACTACAAAGCTGTCGTCACAATTACTCTAGCCGCTCCGTAAACCACGTTAAACTCCAGAGGGAACAGGGCTTGTCCTTGTTCCTTCTGGGCTCATAAGTTCATTTTAGGGGGGGTTTTATGTCCAGAGAAAAAACAAGTGCCCTAATACTGTTCATCCTTATTCTTGGAGTGATGTCTCCTCTCGCCCTGGCTATTGGAGTTCAACCCATGGTTTTGGACTTTGAGGGTCGACCAGGTGAACAGTATTCATTTGAAATCTCAATTTTTCCAGAGTCAATTCAAAGAGTAGTTAATCTAAGTCTCTATCAACCTATCCAATTCTTCGATGGTTCAGTCGACTTCCTCGAGGGAGATCCTAAGGCTTATCCACCTATTGGCTGGGTTCGCCTAGAAAAAGAACGCATTTTGGTACCCCCTGGGGAACCAACAAAAGTGCAGGGTACCATTTCTGTTCCTTTTAGCGCAGGTGGGTCTCACAGTGTAATTGTTATGGTGGAACCAACAGTTGAAGATGCTGAAGAGGGTGTAACTGTTATCGTGCGTTACGCTGTGCGTCTTACTATCAACGTGGACAGGCCAGGTTTACGCTCAGAACTAAAAATTCTTAATACTGAACTAGTATCAGATGAAGACGGTAAGCCTTTGTTAATGGTCCATATAAGTAATCCGTCACCATTTAGATTTCCCATCTCTGGGGAGAGTACCATTCGCGATGAAAACCGACGTTTAGTAGAACGGGTTAACCTAAGAACCTTGTCTGCCTGGGAAACGGGACACGACTCTTTCGCTATCTATCCCTACACCGAGTTGATGTTAACCGCTCCAATAGAAGAACCCCTCTATGGCGGGAACTATTATTTGCAGAACTTCATTTCCTATGATACAACCAAGCAAGTGATCAAGACCCAAGAGGTTTTTGTAGAAGAAGGTCAGTTTGTTACTTTAGGAGCCCAGGCGATTGCAGTAGAGCCGAAGGCAATGGAAGCCCATATTCAACTGGGAGCGGCAACTACCTTTATTTTGCAAATGGAAAATCGTCAAGCTGAGCAGTTTGAGATCTCCCTAGGGGCGGAAGATATTGTTGCCGAATACGCCCATTCTATCTTTGAACATCTAGAGATAGAACTCCGGGGAGAAGAGTTCCAAACCTTACAACCTCGAGGGCGTGGGCGGAGTATCCTCTTAGTTCGTGCTCCCCGCGATGCAGAGCCAGGTGGGTATTACGGAAAGATCAATGTTCACGTATCTTCAGGCGACGGAGAGTATTTGGAAAGCTACACCATTCCAATGAGTGTCCTAGTGGGAAGAGACTTGGAACGGGCGGTGGAAGTGCGTGGTATTGCCGTCGAAACCTTTGAAGAGGAGTATCTCTTCAGTGCCTCCATAGGTAACGCTGGTAACGTTCATGTTACACCATGGGGCAAACTTGAACTGCGCGATGAAAATGACGATGTGGTCAATATAGTTCGTCTGGAAATGCCAGATGGAGTAGGGAGTCTGCTCCCGGATCTCGCCGGCTTCTTAGTTGCCACCATTCACGAGGATTACATCTCACCCGGGTCGTATATGGCAACAGTCCAGGTTTTTGAAGATCAGGAACGGGTGGCGATTGCCGAATTCCCGTTAGTTATTGAAAAATAGGGGGATATCCATGAAAAAGTCAAGATTGACCTGTTGTGGTTTACTTTTCTTCCTGCTAGTGTTTAGTTTCTTGGTTTTCGCCGAGGAGCCCCTAGTCTCCACAGTGTTTTTTGAGTCAGATGTGCGTGACGCCGTTAATGAATTAGTCTTTCAAACTGGCGTGAACATCATCATGGATGAAACCGTCCGTGGGGTAATTACCCTTGATTTGAGGGACGTTCCATTGGAAAAGGCCTTGACCATGATTTCTTTGGCCGGCGGGTTTAGCTTCACGAAGATCGACGACTTTTATTTCTTAGGCATCGCGGATCCGAAAAGCCCATCTTTTAAGCATTTGGTGGAAACGGAGTCCGTGAAATTGCAGTACATTTCTCAGACTGAAGCAAGGTCTCTATTGCCTTCGATCTATGACAGTTATCTCCGCTCCAGCCCCGAACGGGATATTATCTCTATCACTGCACCCCGGACTCTAATCGACAAGTTTAGACTAGATGTGGCAGCCATTGACCGGCCAGCCCAGCAAGTTTTAATTCAAGCCATTGTTACTGAAATCTCTCAAGATGCATTGAAAGAATACGGCATTAACTTATTAGATTTCAGTAAACAGGGGGGGCCTGGTGGTCCAAAAAATGAAACGGATTGGAAGGGAATACGTCTCAACTCCGACCTTGGAGAAGCCTTAGATGTTGCCTTCCGTACCAAATTCTTTAGTTATGGGGATTTGTTAGCCCAATTACGCCTTTTGGAAAGTGAGAATAAGGCAGAAATTAAGGCCAACCCCAAAGTGTTAGTAAGTGATCGGGGCGTGGTGAATCTTTTTTCCGGTCAAACGCAACACTTAATTCTACCTGAAACCGGTTCTAGTTCTTATTTAAAAACAGAAGCGATAGATGTGGGAATTTCCCTAAAAGTTAGTCCGCGCATCCTTAACGATCAAGAGTTGGAGATCGTAATTTCCCCCGAAGTTAGTCATTTTGTGAACGACCGTTACAACGGTAAGACTGGGTTTGTAGTTCGAAGAAATGAAGTTTCTACCAGCGTCTATGTGCAAAATGGTCAAACTTTAGTTATTGCTGGTCTGACCTTGGATCAGGAACTAGAACGTCGCAGTCAGGTTCCAGTTTTAGGAAGTATCCCCTTGGTTCGCTGGCTATTTAGTAACAAATCAGAACGAGTAGAAGAACGCGAATTGGTGGTCTTTCTTGTTGCAGAAATTCAGTAGAAGGGAAGAGTGTTATGAAACACAAGATAGTCGTACTAACACTCTTACTCATGGTGGTCCTAGCTACCGTAGCTTTCGCCTCTGGAGAACCATCTGGTGTAAGGCAGGTTGCCTATGAATTACAGATTTTCGAGTTGAGCCGAAGTGACGCGCAAATTATGGGAATATGGTTTCCAGAACCAGAGGATCTTTTGGATCTAGGTGCCAAATCCATTACTCGTCTGGTTCATTCACCAGGGCTTATCCAAATCTTACGTACTGGGGCGAGTTTGTTTCAGGTAGCCGCGTCTCACGAACGGGATCAACAGGTAAGGTTAGCCCAGCCTCGGCTGACTGTTGCCCTAGGGGAGACGGGTAAATTTGCCCTATCCACCGAGGAGTGGATTAGTGATCAGCTGCAACAGACATTCAGCCCCTACCATTACGGACTTAAAATGTTGCTAACTCCGGTCCGTGTTGATAGTGGAGGGGAACAAATTTTCACTACCGTGGAGTTAAGTACATCCGCTATGCAGAATCAAGAACTGCTCACTTCGGTCTGGACCAAAGCTGGAGACTTGGAGCC
>JAAZLB010000296.1 GCA_012799535.1 Bacillota bacterium
CCGGGAGTTCTTTTCCAGAATAATTCTGTCTTGGTCTTTTCAGCATTAGTGCGAATTTCGTAGTGTAACTCAGGCTCACGATTTTCTGGTAAGATAATCTCCAATTCTTCCAATCCGTCTGTAAGACTAACTTGTCCTTCCTTCACTTCTCCTTTATAAAGGACGTGGAGTTCGCTACCAAAGCGTAACCGTGCTGGGATCCCACCAGGAGGCGGAGCTGTTAACTTCAATTTTCCATCACGAACACTAACGGTGCCCAATTGGCCAGGGCTGGATACTGTTTCTTCCTTTACAGTGACACGGACAACAGCGGGATTCCCCCTTAATCCTAAAACACCGCTCGTTGGTTCTTGGACAACTTCTACAATGACCTGTTCTTGTGATACTTGTAGCTTCTGTAAGGCGTCTTCAATGGCTTTCTCCACTGTTTTGCCTTCACCCATTGCTGTCTTCACTATGCAACTACCCCCCTTAGACGGTTTTTTGGTAGATACAATAACTCACTCTTTCAAGACCAAAACTAGCGGGATCCATGATCTGTTCGGCGGAGCCAACGATAAAATAGCCATGTGGTTTTAATGATTGCACAAAATTATGAATTAAACGAGCTTGCGTTTCACTAGTAAAGTAAATAAAGACATTACGACAAAGAATTAAATCAAAATTACGTCCATAGGGGTCTTTCAGCAAATCGTGCTTTTTAAAGCTCACTTGTCGCTTAATTATATCATGGATAGCCCAAGTACCATCATCTCGCTTAGTAAAGTACGTCTCTAGGTATTTCTGATCCATCCCAGCTATTTGGTTAGACAGATAAACCCCCTCTTGGGCTTTACGCAAGATGACCTCATCCAGATCTGTGGCAAATAGTTGCCCAGGGACAAAACCGTACTCCTTCATGAGAATTGCGATGGAGTATATCTCTGCACCAATAGAGGCGCCGGCACTCCAGATTCTCGGGCGATTATTCTTACTTATGGACGGCAGAACCTGTTCCTCAATCACCTTGAAAACACTAGAATCACGGAAAAAGTTAGAAGTGTTGATGGTCAGATATTCTACGAACTTAGCTTGATGTTCAGAGTCGGCATCTATTTTCTTAATCAATTCATCGTATGAAGTCAGATTATAACGATCTAGCCATTGATTAATGCGTCTACGCATCTGCTGCTCCTTATAGGCGTTTAAATCAATGCCTAACCTGTTATTGATGTCTCTTTTAAGCTTCTCGTAATCCGTCATTCTAACCCTCTCTTTATCGCATGGTAGCAACTATATCGGTGATGGCTCCTCCTATTCTGTCTAGTGGAAGAATGTAGTCAGCATTACCTTCTTCGGCCACAACCCGTGGCATGCTGTAGATGGTGGATGTGTTCTTGTCCTGGGCAATGGTAATACCACCAGCCTTTTTGATCTCCGCCATACCTCGAGCCCCATCCCTACCCATTCCGGTAAGGATTACCCCCACAATTTTATTTCCATAAACCCTAGGTAGTCCTTCCATAGTTACATCGACTGCTGGCCTTAAGAACATTACCCGTTC
>JAAZLB010000297.1 GCA_012799535.1 Bacillota bacterium
GATGCGGCCCCCTATATTCAAGTAGGTGATACTATTGAGGAAGGTCAGGTTTTGTTTATTATTGAGGCCATGAAAATGATGAACGAGATCGTTGCAGAAGGCGGAGGTGTAGTCAAAGAGTTCTTAGTGGAAAACGGCCAGCCGGTAGAATTCGGTCAGCCGGTTCTGTTAATTGATCCCCTAGGCTAGGAGGTAGGTCATGTTACGTCGAATATTAGTTGCTAATCGGGGTGAAATTGCCCTACGGATTATTCGGGCCTGCCGTGAATTAAACATTGAGACTATTGCCATCTACTCAGAAGCGGATCGGGACTCTTTACATGTAAAATGGGCCGATGTGGCGGTTTGTGTTGGACCAGCCCCTTCCCAAAAAAGTTATTTGAACTTACAAAATATCCTTGCCGCGGCTTTAGCCCATGGTGCGGAAGGGATTCATCCTGGCTATGGTTACTTAAGTGAGCAGGCCCTTTTTGCAGAAATGTGTGAGGCCCATAATCTTGTTTTTATTGGACCTTCCGCGCAACAAATTGAGCTTTTAGGCGATAAGGTAATCGCTAAAGCCACTATGGCGGCAGCTGGGGTCCCGGTCATTCCTGGAAGTTCGGGCGCTATTAATGATGAAAAGACTCTGATTAAGGTGGCTCAAGATATTGGTTATCCTGTGATTATTAAGGCTAGTGCTGGTGGTGGTGGTCGGGGGATGCGCCTAGCCCATAACCGTGAAGAATTGCTCCATGGCTATCACACCGCCCGGGCAGAGGCTGCCATTGCGTTTAATAGTGATGCGGTTTATTTAGAAAAATTCATTCAAGCTCCCCGCCATATTGAAGTGCAAGTGCTGGCAGATAATTTCGGTAACGTAATTCATTTCGGTGAACGGGAGTGTTCACTGCAAAGGAGGCACCAAAAACTTATCGAAGAATGCCCTTCCCCTGTAGTCAGTGATGAATTGCGGGACAAAATGGGAAGTGCTGCTGTAGCAGGGGCTCGAGCGGTCAATTATCGCAACGCAGGAACCATGGAGTTTCTCTTAGATCATCAGGAAAACTTTTATTTCATGGAAATGAATACTAGAATTCAGGTTGAACATCCTGTTACAGAAATGGTTTATGGAATTGATTTAATTAAAGAGCAGATTCGTTTGGCCTCAGGAGAGGCTCTAGGGTATGAACAAAGCGGAATTGTACCCTATGGTCACGCGATTGAGTGTAGGATTAACGCGGAGGCAGTAAGGTTGAATTCTAGACCATCTCCAGGACTAATCGACCAACTTTTTGTCCCGGGGGGCTATGGAATTCGCTGGGATAGTCATGTTTATTCGGGCTATGTTATTCCTCCCTATTACGATTCCATGTTTGGGAAACTAATTGCTTGGGGTACGGATCGAGAAGAGGCTATTGAACGACTGAAGCGGGCCTTAGACGAATTGGTAATTGAAGGTATTGAAACCTCCATCCCCTTTCATCGAGCCATGGTCCGTAATCCTCAGTTTAAACAAGGGGACTTTTCTACGAATTTTATCGAAGAGTGGCTGGAAGAATCTAAATTGTGGAAAGAGGAATAGTTTGGTATAATATCCAACAGGAGGTGTAAGAAAATGTCTGAAAAAGAACGACGTGGTGAATTAGGCGAATTAAAGATAGCGAATGATGTTGTAGGTATTATTGCAGGCCTCGCAGCAACAGAAGTCCCGGGTGTAGCTGGGATGAGTGGTGGCATTGCTGGTGGTATCGCTGAAATGCTCGGGCATCGTAACCTCTCTAAAGGTGTGAAGGTGGAGGTTGGGGAGCATGAATGTGTAGTAGACCTATTTGTGATCATTGAATATGGTTATAGCATTCCTGAAGTGGCACAGCAAATTCAAGAAAATGTAAAACGAACCATAGAAGTAATGACTGGATTAGATGTTATGGAGGTTAACCTTCATGTTCTAGGTGTCCACTTCCCACAAGAAAAGAAAGCTGAGGAAGTGCAAGTAGTTCCTGTGGCACCTAGGGGGAAATAATATGGCTAATCTGGATCGCGTCTTTTTAGGCTTGATCGGGGTAATTCTAGTTTTGAATGCAGGTTTGCTCATTGCAACAATTGTAGGTAACGATATTTTTGTAGATTGGTTGCAGTCTCCTAATTTGCTCTTCGACGGGGGCATTTTGGCACTGATTTTAGTGCTGCTAGCTTTTTATCTCATGGTGATGATCACTAGGTATGAGACGAGAAAATTTATCGTTTATGAGCGGGAATTAGGTGCAGTACGCATCAGTGTCGATTGTGTCCAAGGTTTAATTATGGAGGCAGCTCGGGAGCTACCCGGTCTAGAAAACGTTAGCGCTAAGATCACTAGTGTGGAAGAACCAAAAGTAAGCTTGAATGTTAGGGTTTATCCTGATTACAACATCCCACAGCTATCGGAAGAATTACAACAAAACGTAAAAGATTATGTAGAAAGCACAGTGGGTGTTACCATCGCAGAGGTTGAAGTCTCTGTGGTGGGGATCTCTAACAAAGAGGAAGAAACTCCCGAGCCATCACTATAGAGGGGTGTGCGACAGATGAGTGATAAGCTTCGAGCAATCCTTGTTGCTAATTTAGGCAAGATTTTTGGTTCCATTATGGGTCTACTCCTAGGCTGGATTTTTATCCGTTATGGAGTGTTGAAGGGGTTGTTTGTGGTTCTTTGCGTCTCCATTGGTTTTTATCTAGGGGCACGCTTAGATTCCCCTGGTACGTCGGGAGATTTTACTAGTCGGTTTTTTTGAGGTGATCTTAGTTGAGCAGAAGGTTAGCACGGCAGGTGGCCTTCCAAACTCTTTTTCAGATTGATTTGGGGAAAAATGACTTGGAAGCTGCTTTAGAATATAGGTTGAGTGAAACAACTTTAAGTCAGCAAGATATGGACTATGTACGACGGGCGGTGCGCGGTGTAAACCAGCAACTTCCTGCGTTGGATCGGCAGATTAACGCGGTGGCAGAGGGCTGGGAAGTTCATCGCCTTGGTTCAATTGATCGGAGCATTTTGAGACTTGCTATCTACGAAATCGTTTTTATGGACGATATCCCAGTTGGGGTAGCTGTTAACGAGGCGGTAGAACTGGCGAAAGAATTCGGGGATGACAATTCTCCGCGATTTATTAACGGTTTGCTAGGCACCGTGGTGCGAGATGGTGGGTTTCAATGAGATTGACTTTAGGAGTAGACACGAGTAGTTACACCACCTCCTTGTGCTTACTGGGCGAAGATGGAAAGATCGTCCTTGATCAACGGAAAATTTTAGAAGTGGCTTCTGGTTCTCGAGGGTTACGACAATCAGAAGCCCTCTTTCAGCATGTGCGCAATTTGCCTCAACTCACCCATGAGTTAACTTCCCATCTTGAGGCACATGAATTAGTGGCAATAGGGGTATCCACTAAACCCCGTCCCCAGGGTGATTCTTATATGCCGGTATTTTTGCCAGGCTTAAGTTTGGCCCACTCCCTTAGCCATATCTTGAATATTCCCTGTTATGAGCTTACACATCAAGAAAATCATATCTGGGCTGGTTTAGCTAGTGCTGGGGGACCAAAAAATTTTCCTTTTTTAGCAATTCATCTTTCTGGGGGAACCACTGAGCTAACCTTAGTAAATCGGGTACGGGATGGCTTAGGTTTAGAAATCGACCTGTGGGGAGGGAGTTCGGATCTTCATGCAGGACAACTTGTGGACCGCTTAGGGGTTAGGCTCGGCTTACCCTTTCCTGCGGGAGCTCAGTTGGAGCAATTGGCGTTGACCGCCCCAAATTCCTTGCCCATCCCCACTTTCCATAAGGAGGGGAAGGTAAGTTTTTCAGGTCCACTTACCGCTTTAGACAGACTAGTGGGAAAGGAAAAGCCAGAAGTTTTAGCACTTAGTTGTTTTCTAGCAATTAGCCGTACCCTAATTAAGTGGATTAGCTGGGCAGAAACTAAAACCACTTGTCGACAGTTATTAATAGTAGGTGGGGTAGCATCTAATAGCTTGATTCGTCAGGAGCTTGTCAAGGCCTTACCTAAGTGGAAATTGTTTTTTGCAGCACCACAACATAGTGTGGACAATGCCTATGGTGCAGCCTATTTTGCCGCCCTAGCTTCCCATGTATTGACTTGAAATTAAGGGAGGTGTTTTAACAGTTGTGAATCCCATTTCAGTTAGTGAGTTAACTAGGAAGATTAAGTGGGCTTTGACTGGTGAGGAATTCCAGAATATTGCGCTTCAAGGGGAAGTGTCTAATTTTGTCCATCATAGCTCAGGGCATATGTATTTTTCCTTGAAGGACGATAAAAGTAGAATCAAAGCTGTTATGTTCAGAAGCCGGAATCAAAGATTAGGCTTTGTACCAAAGAATGGAGAGACTCTTATTGCAGTTGGGTCCTTAGGAATTTACGAACCAAATGGGGAATATCAACTCTATGTGGATGTGCTCTTGCCCCAAGGGATTGGTGAATTGCACTTGGCCTTTGAACATCTCAAGGCCAAATTAGAGGAAGAAGGGCTCTTTGACCCCCAACGGAAACGTCCCTTACCCTTTTTACCCCAGCGAGTGGGAATTATTACTTCACCAACTGGAGCAGCCATTCGCGATATCTTACAGGTTTTACAACGGCGCCACCCTGGTGTTCAAGTCTTGGTATTCCCAGCCTTAGTGCAAGGGGAGGGGGCTCCAGAAAGTCTCCTTCGTGCACTTGATTTGGCCCAAACCACAGATGTGGATGTATTGATTATAGGCCGTGGTGGTGGAAGCTTTGAAGAACTTTCTGCCTTTAATGATGAGGGTTTAGCGCGAGCTATAGCAAGTTGTTCTATTCCAATTGTTTCCGCGGTTGGGCACGAAACTGATTTTACCATCGCAGATTTTGTGGCAGATTTACGGGCACCAACTCCCTCTGCCGCGGCGGAATTAGTAGTTCCAAAACAAGAAGATTTAAAAGGAACCGTGATCCGCCTTGAAGAACGTTTGGAAGGGGCAGTCTTACGCTTTTTAACAGCAGAAAGACGGTATCTTAATAGTTTAACCCAAGGGGTTGCTTTGCAACAACCCCAGTTAGTGATTCGTCGTTGGCGCCAAAGGGTGGATGAACTGTGGACAAGCATGGGACAACACCAGCGCCATGATTTGGAGTTAAGGCGGGCACAGCTAGGTAATCTTGCTGGCAAGCTTGAGACCCTAAGTCCCCTCAGCACCCTGAGTCGGGGTTACTCTATTTGCCAAGATCCCGA
>JAAZLB010000298.1 GCA_012799535.1 Bacillota bacterium
AAAAATAACGAAAACAGGGCTGTCCCAATGACGGAACAACCCTGTTTTTACCAGTGCTATTTAACTCCACACCAAAATCTTTGATGCTGAGTGTTTATCTAAATACAGGCTCCAGTTGCTATGTGTTTTCAAAATTGTGGCGGGATAGTTCGGGTCTATTTCCCGATTTAATGTGTTGTAAATGGCCGTTGCCTTAGCTTGGTGAGGTGCAACTGTAATGATGTTTTTGCTTTTTAAAATTTGTTGCACTGTCATGGTAATTGCTTGCTTGGGAACATCATCAATCGTTGCAAACCAACCTTCGCCAACCTGCTGTTGCTTACAAGTATCATCCAAATTGACAATGATAAAGGGATCTTCATTGTCAAAATCAGCTGGAGGATCATTAAAAGCAATATGGGCGTTCTCACCAATACCGATCAAGGCCAGATCAATCGGTGCCTTACCCACTTCTTCATTTAAGCGTTTCAGTTCCTTTTCTGGATCCCCTTCACCATTGACCAAACAAGCTGTTTTTACATCAACAAATGCTAAGAAACGCTCTCTTAAATATTTACGAAAACTGGCTGGATGTGATTCAGGCAATCCAATATATTCATCTAAGTGAAACATTTCAATTTTGTCCCACGGGATATCTAATTTAACAAAGTGCTCGAAAAACTCAAACTGAGACGCACCTGTGGACAAGACAATTCTTGCACTACCTTGCTTCTCAATCGCTTCTAAAAGAATCTTTTGACTCGCTAATGCTGCCGCGCGACCATTTTCCGCCGGCGTTTCAAAAATATTAATCTGCATTTATGGTTTCATCTCCAATCTGAAATTCATCTAATCTAACCATTCTTTTCTCAAGACGAGAACGCTCAGCAGCAAACGCCATTAGATGGCTTTCAACAGATACACGTGCTGAAGTTGAACTCTCGTATTCTCCAAAGTTACGAATTGTCTTGGCAAAATCATCCACAAGACGTTTATCTCCACCACCATGTCCAATATGTCCTTCTGGGTCCTCGAGCTTAATGGTTTCTTTCCTGCCACTACCAAAGGTTCGGATCTCGATTTCATGGGTTTCCATTGATGCCCGTATCTCTCCCAGTGTACCCATGAGCTTAAGCGTACGATTGCTTTTCTCTGTGAAAGCACTCATGGTAAATACTGCAGTAACTTCATTTTCAAACTCCATGGCAACAACCTGGTGGTCTACTACATCATTATCACAATGGAATACACATCTGCCGAATGGCCCTTCTTTCATAGCCTTATACTTTGCTTCATAGCTTGGGTCTCGAGTAGCCGCTTCCGCCTTCCAGCCCCCATTCTCGATCATATAGGTGTTGGGTGCATAATAAACGCAAGTATCTTCAACGGGACAACCCTCAATACAACGTTTTGGTGCCCCCGCTGGTGCATTTTCTGGGCGGAAATAAGATAGGTGTCCATAGGAGGCCACACTTATACACTTAGAGTCCGCAAACCAACGAATCAAGTCCATGTCGTGGGATGACTTCGCTAAGATCATGGGACTAGAGTCTTCGGCACGACTAAAATAACCTCGCACATAGCTGTGAGCCTGGTGCCAGTAAGCAACATTTTCATTATGTTGGATGGACATTAAACGACCGATTTTTCCTGAGTCAAGTATCTCTTTGATCGTTTGAAAAAAGGGTGAGTAGCGTAAAACGTGGCAAACCGTTAAGTTCAAGTTTTTCTCTTCCGCTACACGCCCCAAATCGATGCACTCGTCCCAGCTTGGTGACATGGGCTTTTCTAGTAGCACGTGATAGCCAGCATTCATCGCTTTGATCGCGGGTTCATAGTGATCCCGATCTCGTGTAGTAACAAACACGGCATCAGCTAGCTTAGGTTGAGCAAATAACTCATCCCAGTCTTTGAAGCACTTATCTTCCGCAATGCCAAATTGATCACGGGCACGGTTACGTTTGAATTCATCAGGTTCAGCTACTGCTACAATTTTCATCTCTTGTGGACGCTTGCTAGCATATTCGCTGTATTTCATCCCACGTAGTCCTGCCCCAATCAAGGCGATAGTTATGGGTTCCCTCATGTGCTTAAACTCCCTTTCCATTCAGTAAGGTCTAGATATTTTAGAACTTCCGGAAACACAACACTCATAATATCCTCTTCAGCAAAAAAACGCCCAAACAGTTCCTCTGAAATACTTGTGATTGCAGTTTCTGAAGTTAAATGCACGATCCGCTTATCCAAGATGGAAGCGAGTACTGCATAAATTTCAAAGAGTCCAACAGCATACAACTCTATTTTTTCCCCGATCAGTTGCTGTGTGGCAAAGAGCAGTTCCACACTACGCATTAGATCGTAGGTGCGTAACGCTGCTAAGCTATCACCTAGCCACAGCAAGTCATCGGTTAGCTTGTGAATAACTCCAAAGAATAGATGGGCCGGTTTACCATAAATGGTATAAGGCTCATGGGGACCAACTCCGGAGCAATTCAAGACAAATACAGTTCTTCCCCGCTCACACATGGCTTGAATCCACGACCAATGTTCTTGCAAGGCGGTTGTTCCACCCGGCCATAACCCGATAACTACAGATTGGGGAGCCATAGGCGAACTCTCACAAGCACGAAGAAAATAGGCACTATTCATCAAGTTCTTTTGAGACCACCACAGCAGATAATCTACAGACAGCCCTTCTACCTCACCCAGACTTAGCAGTCGCGTGTTGAAATCACATCTTTCCCGAGGGCCTATTACCTGTGCAGTTAACCACTCTCGCGTACGCTGTACTCTTTCTGTTGGCGTCATGCTTAACCGCATCCGCCTCAACTCTTGGCTACGGAGGCAATTTTCGTCTTGGACTGTTCTAGCATCGGAAAAGCTAGTTAACACTTGCCCACTAGGAGTACACAAAAGCTGTTTAGCTTGGAGTGGTTTTAGTGGTCGCTCCCTTTCTGACACAGGGCTAGCCTTCCCCATTAGTTCCTTGCTAAAAAAGTTTGCAGCAGCTATGGCTAAACGATCCGTGTAACGATGTGTAGAAGCATCCTCAACGAGTGCTATGCGATCAGGGTGATTTAGCATTTGCCAAAAACGCCTACAACGTTGCACCGTTCTTCTCGTTGCTTCTATAGGGAAAAAATCATATTGTACAGCTAAGACCAGCAAGGGTTTTGGGGCAAAGCAAAGGAGTAAATCCTCATGATCAAAGCCTTGGGCTGATAAACCAGGCCAAACCTGCTCCGCATCCTGAACCCCGCCTGCATGCATGTATTGCTGACGATTCATTATAAAAGTGCCTGGTGCCGCAGCTGCCAACCGCTCATCACAGACCATAAGCATAGCGGTTTGGGTGCCTCCCCCTGAGTTGCCTGTGACGCCGATGCGTGCTGGATCCACCTCAGGTCTTGATTGTAAATAATCAATGGCACGCATGGCATCATGCAGGAAATATCTGGCCACACTTTCGCCGATGGCATAGCTTTGAACTCCTAGTCTTTGATGCTCAGCCGTTCCCCACAGGGGAGCTCTGTCCGCCCCTGATAAAAAACTTAGTCGTTCTCCCTGTCCGATTGGATCAATGGCCAGTACGATTAAACCTGCTTGCACAAATCGTAAGCATACTTGGTGGTAGTAAGAACTGTGCTTACCTTCATACTCATGACCGCAGAGAAACAAAACCGCTGCCCTCGCTTGGACACGTTGCTCTGGCAAGTATAGATTAGCGGTAACATAATGCTTGGGACGGGACTCAAAAATCACATTTTCAACCAAATAGCCTTCGGCCTGCACTATTTTCACGGTTCGAGGATTTAACGGTGATTCACTACTTGGCAAGCCCCCAATCGCGGTGAGGAATGCTTGCTTCTTAACCTCTTGCTCTTCTTTGAGCTGGAGCTCATTGACAATAAGATCTCTCGCGCTATCACCGGTAGCAAAAGCTCGATCTGCCCGTTCAAAAATATGATTCTTAAGCTGATCCCGCGTATCATAGAGGGTACATACATACTGTTCAAGTTCTTGGATTGATTTGCTCATCACTGATTAACTCGAACATAGTGAAGTCACATCTGGCACAGGCAAGACTTTTCCTTCAGCAATGGAACGATTTGCAGTCGCACCGATCAGCAATGACTGGGCTCCAGCAAAACTATCAGCTTGCTGGCCCAAGGGGTCTGCTACGCCACCTTCAAATAAAGCTTTAAGCAGCTTCGCATCTCCACCCCCATGTCCACCAATCTGTGCAGATACTTCAATGTTTTCGCTTGAACCATCTAGCTTATAAAGTTTGATAATACTTTTTTCCACTTCGGACATATCGGCGCTACGATAAATATTACCCACTTCAAGCCTACCATTGCTGCCATTAATCGTTGCTTTCCAGCCCTCATAAGGGGCATAAGCCACCAATGAATAATTCAATAATGCTCCGCTTGCATACCGAAGGTTTACCGTCATAGTGTCATAAATATCGATCCGTTCATCAAACAGACAGCGGTCTCTCCAATAGCCATCCTCGTGCTCTCCACCAACGTAGTATTTGCTCATGAATGGATCCGCAGTAATATCCTTATAAAACTCACAAGATGAAGCTAGACTGCAAGTCAGACATCTTTCACCTTTAGGTTGCCCATGGTCCCCGTACACCCTCCTCGCTCCGAAAGCCTGTAACTCTACTGGGGCACTATCAACCCACCAGTTGATAATATCAAAGTGGTGAGTTGATTTATGAACGAGGAGTCCACCGCTATTCTTCATCTCCGAATGCCATCTGCGAAAATAATCTGCACCGTGATCCCGATCTAAAAACCACTCAAAGTGCACATGATAGACATCACCGATAACACCATTTTGGAGCATCTCTTTCACGGTGGAAAAATAGGGAGCAAAACGAAGATTAAAGGTAACGATCACTTTTTTGCCAGTTTCTCGTTCTGCTTGCAAAATAGCTTGGCATTTTTCTTCATCGATGGTCATCGGTTTTTCCGAGATTACATCACAGCCTGCTCTTAACGCTTCAATAATATAAGTATGGTGAGAATTGTCCGTACTCGCCACAATAACAACGTCAGGCTTTACTTCGGAAAGCATAGTCGTAAAATCAGCATAGACCGGTACATTTCCACATTCCTCACTCAAAAGTCTCGCCCGTGTTTGATTCGTGTCAAAAACACCTCTAAAATCCACAACATGCTTCCAAGTTGTGGACATGGGCTTGGCAAACATATACAGTGCTCTAGAACCAGCACCTACAATGACATATTTCTTCATATGACAGCATCCCCTGACTTTAACCTTTTAGACCTGTTGAAGCGATCCCTTGTACAAAATGCTTTTGAGCTAACAAGTAAACTATGACAACTGGCAGTGTAATGATCACTGCACCTGCCATCATTAAAGCTTGATTGACGTTCTCTGATTTTAAGAAGAGAAGACCTAGTGGTAACGTATATTTTGATCTAGTTTGCAAGTAAATGAGGGGACCAACAGTATTGTTCCACACTCCCATAAAGGTAAAGACTCCTAGTGCTGAAAGGGCCGGCTTAGACAAGGGTAAATAGATTCTGAAAAATATTCCTGGTGGACTGCAACCGTCAATAACAGCAGATTCATACAATTCTTTTGGGAGAGATTTCATATATTGATGCATCAAAAAGATCCCAAAGGCTCCTCCAAGATAACTAGGAACAATTAGGGGATACCATGTATCCAAAACTCTAAACTGTTTCCAGATTAGATATGTGGGAATCATGGTGACCTGTCCTGGTACCATCATAGTGGCTAACATGACAACGAAGATCACATTGCGTAATTTAAAGTCAAACATGGCCAATCCAAAGGCTACCAAGGAAGAGGAAATCAAGGCACCCACCATATCTAAGCCAACAATGATAAAGCTATTTAAGGTATAACGGGCAAAGTTCACCTTGTTCCAAACCGTCTCATAATTGCTAAAGTCGAGAGGCTTCGGTATGATCCTAGGTGGCATCTCCGCAATGGCACCAACCGTTTTCAAAGATGTGGAAATCATCCAGACAAAGGGGAACACCATGACGACTGCGCCTGCAATAAGCAAGACGTATAGAAGCAGTTTTAGGAATAAAGGAGTCCTTTTATTCATAGTGCACCCACCTTTTTTCAAAATATCGTTGAAATAGGGTAATTGCCAAAATTACAAAAAACAACAACCAGGCCGTTGCTGAGGCAGGACCCATTTTGAATAGGAGAAACGAATCTCGATAGATTGTCAGATTTGGCACCATTACCTGTTCAGAAATGCCTGTTGTAATTCCTCCGAATAATCCCAAGAACACATCAAATGCTTGGAACGCAGAAATTGTGGACAAAATCATCACCATATAAACCATGGGAGTTACAATGGGAAACACAATGTGAGTTAGTTGTTTCCAACCGGAAGCCCCATCAATTTGAGCAGATTCAAGTACTTCTTGAGGTACGTTCTGCATACCAGCTAAAAGAATTACCATAGATTGCCCCATGCCTTTCCAGACATTTACTAGAGCAATGCTTGTAATTACAACAACCCAGGATTTATGATAGAGCCAGTTGACAGGATTTATTCCGAATAGTCCCAAAAACCAGTTGATTACCCCATATTGATAGTTAAACATCCAGGACCAGACCACACCAGCTGCCAGCCAAGGGGTTACTACAGGTAAGAAGTAAAATAATCTAAATAAAGACTTCGCTCGTAAAGCCGCTTGATTTAGTAAAAAAGCGATTAGAAACGCTAGGGCAGTTTGGATGGGTACAAAAATAAGTGCAAACACTGATACATTGCGCATGGAGAGCCAGAATTCTTGTTTTTTAAGAACATTAATCCAGTTGGTAAGCCCTATCCATTTCGGTGGATTAAACAAATCATACTGTGTAAATGAAATATACGCAGAAAACACGATTGGGAACAATAAAAACACTATGACATTTATTACAAACGGAAGTGTAAATATGTAGCCCCAATGTCTTTGGTTATGCATGAGTGTACTCCCCTCCCCACAAATAAAAAGGTGGGAGAAAGGGGCGGCCCGTAGACCGACACCCTTTCTTCCATCTACATCACTCTTATTTGTTTTCGTCTAAAACTGCTTGAACACGCTTATGAATTTCTGCAGCGGCCTCTTCAACGCTGATCTTGCCATGAACAACGGATTCGTTCACTTGTTGCTGTACCAGTAGACGCCATTCATTCCAAGTTGCGTTTTCGTCAAGCGTTACGCCACCTTCAGCAATACCCTCGGTGTATGCTTTTTTGTTGAGGGGCTTTGTACCGGCGTTTTCAACCACTGCGTAGGCAGACTTCTTAACAGGTAAGGTTGAACCACTTGCGGCAACAATGTCTTGTACTTCGTCACTGAGGTAGAATCTTAAGAATTCCCAGGCGGCTTCTTTCGCATCTTTGGATGCTCTAGAAGAAATCAACCAAGTGTTACCAACCATGGGAACATACCGTTCTCCATTAACTGCTTTGGGCATTTTGACTACATCCCAATCTGTATCGGGGAACTGGTTTTGCATGTTTACTTGCAAGCTGTATTGCATGAAATGCATAGCAGCTTTACCGCTAGCAAACACTGCCAAGTCGCCACCATGGGCCTTATTAAAGTCTACGTTAGTAAAGTAGCCTTCCTCGATACCTTGACGAAGTTGCTTAAGACCTGCAACTGTTCTAGGATCATCAAACATGGATTTCGTTTTTGTTTCATCAAGTGCGGAGCCACCTGCTTGCTTGATCCAAGGGAACCAACCATTAGTGATAGCGTAAGCTCCAATAAATCCAAAGCGTTTTGGTTCGTCTCCTTCTTTCACAGTGAGCTTCTTTGCGGTTTCAATAAGATCCGCGTATGTCCAATCATCTGTTGGGAAAGGGACACCAGCTTCTTCAAAAACAGTCTTGTTATAAGCTAGGGCTACTGGGTTGATTCCATGTGGAACTCCCCATACTTTGCCTTCAGGCGTCCTAGCAGAAAATAGTCCATCAATGTACTCGTCCACATTCAAGTCTCTTGCAATATATGGCGCTAAATCCTCAGCCACTCCTCTTTGTCCGTAGCCTAGAATCACCGCATTTTCTTGAAACCATACATCAGGCATTGTGTTACCTGCGATTTGTGTTGCAATTTTGGAGGTAAAGTCGCCCCAAGGTGCTTCTTGAATTTCAACATTAATGTGTGGATGCGTTGCAATAAACTTGTCAATAATATCCTTGCTTGTCACATCATAGCTACCTGGTAAGCCAATCTTGAGTTTGACTGGTTTTTTGGTTTGACCATGTCCGACAACGACTAACGACATCACTAGTACCAATGCCACTAGCAATACAAAAATACTTTGTCTTTTTTTCAACCAAATCACTCCTTCTCCATGTTGCGATTACATGCTTGAAGACGCGTAGTGATATACTTCCTTTTTACAACGCCTCACTCTAAAGTAATCGATTTCTATAATTAATATAGCATAACCTTCCTGTTTTTGTCTAGCATTGTTTTTAATTTACCTTACCTTTACTATCCAACCGCTAAATGTGGTGTTCTCTTCGTCAACATTACACTTGTTATCGCCCCAGGGGCAAAAATAAAGTAATCGATTTCTATTGTTCAAAAGTACCGCTTAGCTTGGGGAGCGAAATACAGATCTACCCGATACCACCGTTTCTTGGATGGTCACTTTGCTGTCTTGCTTAGGATCATAGTGGAATAACGTCAAGTGGGCGGGGCTCCCCACTTTTAAACGGCCCATTGCTGACTCATTCATTACAATGGCAGGGCGGATGGTGATCGTATCTAACGCCTCTGCTAAATCCATATCTGTATACTTAATGGCGTTGACTATACCCATTGCCAACGACGCGGCTGAGCCCGCTAAGATATTTGGATTTTCCGCAGTATGCAGTAGTCCTGTCTCTGTAAGAACAACCTTACCGCCGATCAAGCTTGTGTATTCTCCTGGCGCCATACCACCAAACTGGGTGCAATCACTGACAAAAATTGTCTTCTCACCC
>JAAZLB010000036.1 GCA_012799535.1 Bacillota bacterium
CCTACGGCTAAACACACAAGTCACCTTCCTTTTTTGTTTTCTACGTAAATCTAGACAACTACACCTCTTGCTCAATCACCCCTTTGTTGTGTAGTAAAGTGCAAAAGATCGCAAATGTCACATTATAGTAATTAGATTTTATTTGCTAAAATCCTGCTAAAGATCGGACACTTTGCTAATTATCAGTAAAATACCTGCTATGGGAGGTGTTGCATTTACAAGAAATTAAATAATACACCCTTAACTCTGCAGTAAATTGCGAAATTGTTTCCAACTTAAACAGGGATCAGCCCAATTAATGGAGAAATAGAAACCAATTTGCATGCCTCGGAAACAAATAGTGTTTTCGGTAAAAAAACAGGGAGGTTGGGCGATGTTTTTCAACAGAAGTATTGCAGGAAAGATTGCAGCCTATGCAGCTCTTTTAGTCACCCTTAGTTCAGTAGGACTTGCCATTTTGGCCTACCACTATGGTTCTGATGCGGTAGTACAGGAGGTGGAACAGGCCCTAGATATGCAAGCCCAAGAAGCTAGCCAATATTTAGCGACCATGTTGGATATGCCTCTTCAAGTTTTAGGCACATTGGCGGCACGTCCTGAGTTAAAATGGATGGATTGGGGTGCACAGCGCCTAGCCCTCCGTTCGGAAATGGAGCGTCTTACCCAATTCGAAGCCTTGGGGGTGGTGTTTCCTGATGGCACCGCCCGGTATGTTAGTGGCGACTCAGAGCCCCTAGGTGATCGGGAATATGTGCAAAGGGCCTTTGCAGGTGAGGCTAATGTTTCAGATCCCCTTGTTAATCAGGAGACTGGTGAACGGGTACTTATGTTCGCTAGTCCTATCATTAATAATGATGTGGTAGGGGGGGTGTTAATTGGTCGAGTGAATGCCTCTTTGCTCCTTGACCTTACAGATCGTTTAGGTTTTGGACAAAGTGGTTGGGCTTTTCTAATTGGTGAAGATGGTAGTCTTTACGCCCATCCTGATCGGGAAGCGGTTGAGGCTAGTATTTCTGTTTACGATAATACTGGTGCCTATGGTGATCTCGGTAAGGCTATACAAGGTTTAGGCGGAGATCATACGGGAGTTATTCATTATAAGATTGCCGATGGAAAACCGCGGATGGCTGGCCTTGCCCAGGTACCTTCTACTGGTTGGACTATTGCTGTTGGTGCCTTGCAAGAGGATATTCTCGGTAACGTCCGTCGTTTAAGAACTATTCTATTTATAGCTACAGCTGGTCTCGTTGCCTTCAGTATAGTTATTTTTATTTATATAGGAAAGAAAATTGCCCTACCTATCCAGGCGGTGCAAGAGGGGGTTGAGAGTTTAGCCCGTGGTGATCTCAGCCATATCGTGGAAATTGCATCCCGGGATGAGGTGGGAGTCTTGGCTGGTGCCTATAGGGAAACAATCCATAACCTCCGGGAGATCATTAGCGCAGTGATAGAGTCCACCAAACGGCTTTCCACTACGGGGCAAGAAATTGCCTCCACTGCAGAGGAGGTTAGTGCTTCCGTCCAAGAAGTGGCAAGCACTACGAACAGCTTTTCTTCCCAATTGGATGATATGAATCAAGCAGCCCAAAACGTCACTGAGTCAGTTCATCGTGTTGCTGAACGGGCTAATGTTGGTGGTGAAGCCATCGGCGATATTGTAACCCAAATTACTGCACTGAGGGATGACACCCAGAAGCTAGCTGATGAGGTGGCTCAGTTAGGTGCATTATCTGGAGAAATAGGTCAAATTGTCAATGTGATTACCAACATTGCGGATCAAACTAATCTCTTGGCCCTGAATGCGGCCATCGAAGCTGCCCGCGCTGGCGAACACGGTCGAGGATTCGCAGTTGTAGCAGATGAAGTGCGGAGCCTGGCAGAACAATCCGCCCGTGCCACTTCTGATATTACAGGTTTAATTAGCCAGATTCAGTCAGGTATTGACTCTACTGTGCACGGTATGCAACAGAGCGCCAGTCAAGCCTCTGACTCTTTGGTCAATGTCAACGAAAGTGGTGCTTTGCTTAACGACATCCTGCAATCGGTCACGGGGATTGTGGATCAGGTTGAGGCGATCTCCCACGGTCTCGAGGCAGTCAATTCATCGGGACACGAAATTGCAAGTGCTACAGAAGAACAGGCTGCTGCTATTGCTCAGTTAGCCAACTCTTCCCAGGATCTAATGTCCATGGGGGCACAGCTAAGGAGCATGATGGATCAGTTCAGACTCTAAACCGAAGGGGGAATGCCTGTGTTCTGGAAACGGAGTATTGCTGGTAAGATTAGTGCTTATGCAGTCTTAGTAATCTTAGTTATTTCTGGGGGCTTGGGACTGCTTGCCTATTACTATGGGACCGCAGCGGTAGTAGCGGAGGTAGAACGTTCTTTAGAGTTGCAAGCTCAAGAGGCAAGTCGCTATGTGGCGACCACTATTGATCATCATTTCGAAATTCTTACCATGATTGCATCCCAGCCTGATATGAAATGGATGGACTGGAGTGGTCAACGTTTCTTATTGCGCAACGAATTAGAACGCTTGGAAGAGTTTGAGGCCTTTGGTGTAGTTAGTCCTAGTGGTTATACTAGATATAGTGATAGTAACACTGAAGAGTTGGGCGATCTAGAGTGTGTGCAAAAGGCTTTTTTGGGCGAACCGAACATCTCCGAACTATTTATTGATGAAGCGAGCGGCGAACCAATATTAATGTACGCTGTCCCAATTTGGAACGCGGATGTTGGTGGAGGCCAGGCGGAAAGGGTTGTGGGAGTGTTTGTGGCAAAACGCGCCGGAATCTCCCTCAATGACCTTACGGATCAACTTGGATTTGGCGATAGTGGTTGGTCGTATCTTTTAGGGAAAGATGGTACCATTTATGCTTACCCAGATCGCGACTTGGTATTGAGCCAAGTTAATGTTTATGATTCACAAGGACCTTTAGCTAGTATTGGTAAGGCCCTCAAAACCTCGAACAATCCCACTCAAGGTATTATTCGGTATCAGCTATTTGGACGGGACACTTGCATGGTTGGGCTAGCCCCTGTTCCTGGAACGGGCTGGACCATGGCCATAGGGGCCTTAGAAAAAGAGGTTTTAGGTAATGTTCATCGTTTAGGATTGATTCTGCTTCTAGCTTCGTTAGGCTTTGTAGTAGCCGGTGGCTTGCTCTTTGCCTTTGCTGGCAAACGGATTGCTACTCCCTTGAAACGGGTACAGGCTGCAGTTGAGGCTTTGGCGGAAGGTGACTTAACCCAGATTATAGAGATTAACACTAGTGATGAGGTAGGGATAGTGGCCGATGCTGTGCACCAAACAGCTGAAAACCTCCGGCAAATCCTAGGTGGAGTGTTCGCTTCTACAGAGGATTTGGCTATGATCAGTCAAGAAATGTCCGCGAATACCCAAGAAGTCAGCGCTTCTATTGAGGAAGTGGCTAGCACTACTAATATCTTTTCCAGTCAATTAGATGCCATGAATACTAATGCCCAGGCTATGACCACCTCGGTAGCAGAAGTGTCTAACAAGGCCATGGCAGGAGAAGAGGCTATAGCAGAGATTATTAGTCAGATTACCGATCTTGGTACAAGTATCCAATCTTTGGCGGAAGAAGCTGCGCAGTTGGGTCAGATCTCCGATCAAGTAGGTAGTATTGTTAACGTGATTACGGAAATTGCGGAGCAAACCAATCTATTAGCCCTCAATGCAGCTATTGAAGCAGCTCGTGCCGGTGAGCACGGACGTGGATTCGCAGTAGTCGCGGATGAAGTTCGTAACCTCGCTGAGCAATCTGCTAAGGCTACAGGGGATATTACTGAGTTAATCCGTCAAATTCAAGGTGGGGTAGATTCAACTGTAGCAGGCATGCAACGGGGCACTAACCAGGCGGAGCAGTCTCTTTTAAGTGTGAATGAGAGTGGCGTTCTTTTGCGAGAAATTTTAGAATCAATATCAGGAATTGTGACCCAAGTTGCAGAGATTTCTATAGGGCTTGAACAGGTGAATACTGCGGGACATGATATTGCCAGTGCCACTGAAGAGCAGGCCGCTTCTATGGCGGAAATGGCTGGTTCGGCCCAAACACTAGATGAAATGGCGACCCATTTGCAACAGCTGGTTTCTCGATTTACGTTGTAGCTAAATAGCGGGCATACGCAAGGGGCGCTTGATACACTCGTTTGAGAACGTCTAAGTCGCCCAGTTCTTTAAAAATAGCCTTCATGGGCTTACCATTTAGCTCAATGATCCAAATCTTCCCTTGCTTGTCGAGGGCGAAATCAATACTTATTTCCCCTAAGGAGCCTAAGGATTGCTCAGCAATCTGGGCTCCTTTTATGCTGATTTCTTTTACAGTTTTTGCAAGATCGGCATGGGGAAAGGCTTGCTTTAAGGCAGTTTCTCCCGGAATTATGGCCTGACTGATGTTGGTGATGTACGAATAACTTAGGGCTACTCGACTGATCAACCCAGTTACTGTCCAAAAACCTCTCTCGTCTTTTTGGACTAGGGAGCGTAAATCGAAAATCCTCCCCTCTAGAGTCGCGAAAGGGATGAATTTTTGGAGGAGATAATCTGAGGAGACAAGTTCATTGAGTTTTACCAGTAATTCTTCGAGACTGCTATAAGAAGAAGTGGGGAATTTGGAACCTTGATGGAGGTGGTAACCGTGGTCATCTCGTCTAACTAGTAATACTTTATAGCCTAAGTGACCGCGGCGGGGCTTTACAATGAGGGCGTCATATTTTTCCAAGTAGCGAGGGACCTTCTGTGGATTGTAGGGCTCGGAGGGAGGAATAAATGGGCTTAACTCGGAGTTGACCAAAATGTCATGTAGTTTGACCTTATCAAATCGGGTGATATGGTTGAAGATCTGTTTTTGCCCAAGTATTTTTTCTAAGGAACAGATCACCTGTGGCTTTGAGCTATAGAAACGATTATACATGGCCTTAGGTAGGGAAACCAGCTGAGAATCCCAGCTTCGTCCATTCCATACTAGGCCCTCCACTTTTCTTGTCATCCAGTGGATCTTCTTTGGTGTAACCACAACTAAATTAACCCGTAGATCTCGCGCTACTTCTTCATATCCCGTTATGGGAGCGAAAAAAGGAGCTAGTAGCCCCACTGTCACTGTTGTTTTCATAGTGTTTACCCCCAATTTTCCTTTTATCTATTTTATCCGCCTCTAATAGTAAAGCTATAGGAATTGAGTCTTATTTCCTTTCCTTTACTAGCACATATAGTGAATAAAGGGAGGTGAACACATGGCCAATGCATGTTGTGGTTGCCCAAGGGCATGGTCAAACTTCATTGGTGATTGGGTGTTCGTACAGGTATTAAATTCCACCATTCCGTTCGGGGACTCTCAGTGGCAATTGCGTGAGGTGGAAAGTAGTTTTATAGTCTTAAGGCGCCCAATTGGTCCATCTTGTTGGCAGCACGCAGTGGTTCGTTGCGCAGAAATTGTAGCATTAGTGGAGGCCCCCCCACCACCAATTGTGGGTTAGGGCAAAAAAGGAGGGAGATTTAATGGGTTATCGAGATCCATGTTGTTATTGTCCTGAAGCCTGGGGTGATTTCATTGATCGTTGGGTGTTCATCTATTTAGTGAATGATGAGGACCCACTTTATGATACGCAATGGCAGCTACGTCAAGTACAAGACCGTTATATTGTGGTAAGACGGCCAGTTGTAGATTTAGGGGGCTGGCAACATGCGGCCATTCCCTGTCAGCAAATAGTCGGTTTAGTGGAAGCGCCAGCGGATAATGGTTCAGTATTGATTTAAAGGAGAAAGATCGTCGAAATCCATCCTTTGCGGGTGGATTTCGCGTCTTCTGGCGTTCTTTTATCTTGACTTAAGCTATCGCCCATGGGTAAACTAAGGGCAGGACGTAATCACAATATAAGGTGGATTGGTAAATGTATGTCGTTTTTCTCACAGTTTCCCGTTTTGGAGACAGAGAGATTGGTTTTGCGGCAACTGCGGTATGAAGATGGTACGGATATTCATGCCTATTTCAATGAAGGTATGGCTAAATACTACGATTGGTTACCAAAGACGGTAGCGGAAGGAAGGGGTTTTGTCCGGTTTTTCAAAACCGGCTATCAAGAAGAACAATCCATCAGGTGGGGTATTACTCTAAAACCCTATGATAAGGTAATAGGCACTTGTGGTTTTAGCGATTTTGACCATTTTTCCCGGGCAGAACTAGGATATGAGTTGGCAGAGCAATACTGGCATCAGGGTATCATGAATGAAGCTTTACGGGCTATTATTCCCTTTGGTTTCAAGGAAATTGAGATGCATAGAATTCAAGCATCTGTTTTTCCTGATAATGCCGCTTCTATAAAACTTTTAGAAAAGTTAGGTTTCCAAAAAGAAGGATTACTCCGAGAATATACTTATGTAAAGCATCGGGATGTGTGGGAGGATTGCTTGGTTCTCGCTTTGTTGAAAACTGAGTTTCCGGGCTGGGATCAAGGAGGTCAAAGCTATTCGTTGGTACGGGATATCCATTCATAAACTCATCTTTTTGCTAGCTTTTGTGGTGGTTTTAGGCACCGTTGCTGTTTACTATGGACCTACGGTGGCAGAATTAGTGAAGGATCCAGAGGATCTGGTGGAAGCGATTCAAAGCTATGGACACTGGGGTGCGTTAATTTTTATTGGAATTCAGATCTTCCAAATCGTACTCCCACCTATCCCTGGACGGGTGGTGCAGATCGCGGGAGGCTATATTTTTGGCTTGTGGTTAGGCACCCTTTATCTAGTGATCGGATCACTCTTGGGGTCTTTTATCGCTTTTTACGCCGCCCGGGTAATCGGATTCCCTTTAGTAGAAGCCTTTGTTCCACCAGG
>JAAZLB010000299.1 GCA_012799535.1 Bacillota bacterium
CAGAAACCTTAACCAAGCTTTGGGATCAAGGTTGCACTATTCACTTAATTACCGCTCGAGATGAAGAACATCGTCAGGTAACAGAAGCCTGGTTAAAAAAGCACGAGATCCCCTACCACACCCTGTCTATGAGTCCCCATAAGCAATCCTACTCCAAAGGGGATCGTTGTGTAGAATTGGGAGTGGATTTTTTCGTAGACGATAAGTTTGAAAATGCCCACGAAGTAGCAGAACGGGGCATCTACACTTTACTTTTCCATGCCTCCCATAATCGGGATCGGGAAACAACTCTGCCCCGTGTCAGAAGCTGGTTAGAGATTAACGAACACATCGATTACCTGATTCAAGACACACTTTCTGCCAGTTCCCGTTGACATAGTTCATAAAAGTTACACCATAAACACAATTTCCTCGCGGAAGTTAAGGGAAAGTGCTCTTTAGATAAGGGGACATTCTGAGCAGGGTCTAGAAGTAGATCCTGCATTTTTTCCATACTAGCTAAGGCCTCTCGTTCCACTGCTTTTAATTCTTCAGTTGTAAAAGTTAACTCTTGTACTGTCCCTAAGTTCAAATACTCTAGGCGGGCTGAAATATTCTCTACGACCACCCCATGTTTTTTGCGGACATAAAGAGCGTAAAGGGCCACTTGTTCTTTGTTATCCTCCACCTCTTCCCCAGTTTTCCAATCCACAATAACCCACTTACCTTGAGAGTCTACAAAAAGCAAGTCTGGTACTGCATAAACAGGAGTATCTCCAATAGAGAAGGTGTCAAATTGTTCACAACTGATTAAACGGATACCTTCCCCAACTAATTCCGACCAAACCGTAGAAGCAACTAAAGCCTCTGCCGTTCTGGTGGCCCGCTGATTAATTTTGGCGATTACTTCATCACTTAAGCCCAAACCATAGTAAAATTCATGTAGCATATCCACCCGATTAGGACGCCTCAAAAACAAATCGCCCTCATCTCGAGAAGATTTCCACACCCGCCGCAGTTGGCGTCGAATATCCTCTTCAACTTCATCCGCAGTAGGTACACCGCGTCCTTCTAAAACCCGTTCTACAATCCGAGCCGCACTTTTATGCACCGCATCCCCTAATACAAGATAAATGTTACTGAGCTTTTTCAGACGATAAGCGAGAGCCACATCTGAAGGGGCTTGAGTTTCCCAACCATTATGAGAACCGTAATAGTTGTAATAATAACGGCGAAGACAGGTGGAGAACATTTGATCCCGAGAAAAGGACCAAGACCACTCAGGATATTCACGACGGACATAGGTACTCAACTGTACATACTCCTTTCTAACCCAATGCTGGCCAGATCGTGGCCACCAGGATTTTGAAACACCCGTAAATCAAATTGGGGCACAACCGCTAAGATATGATCAAAGATATCTGCTTGCACACTTTCGTGTTTCACCCAAGCCACATCCTTAGTGAACACATAAACTTCCATGGGTAAGCCATTAGTAGTAGGTTGTAGCTGACGCACTAATAAGATCATCTCTTGATTAATTTCGGGGTGAGACCTTAAATAAGCCATTAAATAAGCCCGAAAGGTGCCTAGATTAGTTAAGTGCCGTCCATTCACTAATGAGGAGGTGTCAATATTGTGTAAAGCGTTGTACTCCTCTATTTCTTTTGTCTTTTGAGCTAAGTAATCCTGCAAAAGTTGGATGTTTTGTAGACGGGCCATAAGTTCTTCATCTAAAAAACGTACACTGGTCTGATCAATCAAGATGGAACGCTTAATCCTCCTGCCCCCAGATTCGAACATTCCTCGCCAATTTTTAAAAGAGTCCCCTACCAACTTGTGGGTAGGAATGGTGGTGATTGATTTATCCCAGTTGCGAACTTTGATGGTATGTAAAGCTACCTCTTCTACATCCCCATCTGCCCCGTATTGGGGCATCTCAATCCAATCACCCACTCGCACCTGATCGTTCATGGTCAATTGCAAGCCTGCGATAAAAGAAAGGATGGTGTCTTGAAAAACTAAGATCAAAATGGCACTTAAGGCCCCTAAACCGCTTAGTAAGATCCAAGGAGATTGGCCCAAGAGCAATGATAAAATCGCGGTGCCTGTAAAAATCCAAAGGGCAATTTGGAGAATCTGTACATAACCCTTTATGGGCATTCGATCCGAAACAGGATAGGAGTTATAGATCTTCAACCCCGCTTTAAGGAGGCGGTCTAAGGATAGGGCAACTACGATCATGACCCAGACCTGTAAAATTGTAGCTGCATTTGATTCTAAAACCTGCAACAGAGGCAGTACCCTAAACATTAATATCCCAGGAATCACAAGGGACAGACTATCAAAAACCCCCTGTTCAAAGAGGATGTTATCCCAGGTGGTCGGCGTTTTACGCAACAAGCGATGTAACCATCTTAACAAATAGTGCTTGACCACATAATAGGCCACAGCACTTACAGCCATGGCAAAAATTAGGATCAGAACATCCTGAATCAAAGGGTTATGAATAAAATCCAATTAAATACCTCCCTCGATACTCCGCCAATACTTAGGGGCAAACCTCCTAAAGAGGTAAGTATTACCAAGTATCAGTAAAAACAGAATAAGCACAAGTTCAACAGGAATCAGCCACAAAGTATGGGTTTGGAAGTTCCAATAGAACAAGGCCCCCAAAGCAATAACCAATAACATAGCTCCAAAAAGCCCAATCATAGCATTCAAGTTGGATTTGACTGCCTTTATGGGATTAACCCAATCTAGCATGGGGCGGCTCAGATCCATTAGCATAAGGGAAAAAGAAAGGACGGAGGCTAGGAGAATTCCCAGAATAATGCCGGCAAAAATTGGAGCTACACTCCACCCGAATAAATAGGTCAAGGGAATTAACCCAAGTAGGCAGCCGAGGGTGTTAACAATCTGAGCTGCCACAACCCGTGGGAAAACTACTTGCTGAATTGATAGGGGCATGGTACGTACAATCCACAAATACTTTCCTTCCCGGGAAAAGGTGGTACTGGGAATCATAGAAAAAGCGGTCATGAGCATAAAGAACAAAACCACACCGCCAAAGAGCATTAACGGCGGCCATTCTTGCTGGGTCAAGA
>JAAZLB010000037.1 GCA_012799535.1 Bacillota bacterium
ACCTTTACACCTGAAGAAGCTAGACGGCTCACCGCGATTGAAGGGGACCTCCTAAAATACGTAGATGAGATGCAAGATAAGTTCATTACAGGTGCCGAGCCGTTGTCCAAGTGGGATGACTATGTCAAAATGGTTACCAAAAGACTGCCCTTGGATGAGTATATGAAGATAATGCAAGCAGCAGTTGAGCGCTATAACGCTAATTGATTAGTACAGGTTGGGGGGCGAATGCTCCCCAACTATGTTACAAAGGAGGCAGTTACATGGTCGTAGAACAAAACGCGAGTAAATGGCAGGAGTTCAAAAAGGGGTTTGTTAAGAACTGGCAATTGTATGTGTTAATGCTTCCTGCCATTACTTACCTGTTCATTTTTTGCTATATACCCATGTATGGGGTGCAAATAGCCTTTAAGGATTTCTACGCTAACTTGGGCATTATAAAAAGTCCTTGGATAGGTTTAGAGCATTTTCGGCGCTTCTTCCGTTCTTATTATTTCGGAAGATTATTGAAAAACACCGTGATGCTCAGCGGTTACGGACTACTTTTATTTCCATTATCTATCATTTTTGCTCTCATGTTACATGAGCTTAAGAACGAAAAGTATAAGAAGACGGTCCAGACATTGACCTATGCACCACACTTTATTTCAACCGTAGTTTTAGTTGGAATGATAAAAATATTTCTTGACTATCCTGATGGTCTGTTCAACCATGTCGCTGTGGCTTTGGGCCGTAAACCAACATCTTTTTTAACAGATCCCCAATGGTTTAGGCATATCTATGTGTGGTCAGGTAAATGGAAGAGCTTGGGATGGGGTACCATCGTTTATTTAGCTGCTTTGTCGGGAGTTAACCCTGAGCTAATTGAAGCGGCCAAAATTGATGGAGCAACTACCATGCAAAGGATTCGCTATATCAATATTCCTACCATTTGGCCCACAGTGGTTGTCTTGTTCATCCTACAGATTGGAAACTTTATGTCAGTAGGTTTTGAGAAAGTCCTCTTATTGCAAAACAATCTCAATGCTGAGACGGCAGATGTGATTCAGACTTTTGTTTACCGAACGGGACTGTTACAAGGTCAATTTGATTTTGCGGCAGCGGTAGGGTTATTCGACTCTGTAGTTAATATTATTTTGCTTGTGAGCTTTAACTATTTTGCTAGAAGAACTAGCGAACACAGTTTGTGGTAAGGGGGGAATAAAAATGGGGCGAAATAGTCACGGTATACCTGATAAAACATTCGACATCATTAATAACTTTCTGGTTTTTATCATTACGCTTATAGTTGTCTACCCATTTGTCTTTGTGGTCAGTGCTTCAATTAGTGATCCTATGGCGGTAAGCACAGGGAAGATGTGGTTGTGGCCTGTAGACATAACTTTTAATGGGTACCGAAAAGTCTTTGCTAACGACAACATCTGGATCGGCTACCGTAACACCATTTTTTACACATTGTTGGGAACTGCTATGCACCTAGCCGTCTTGTTGCCTATGTCTTATGCCCTTTCTAGAAAAGGGGTCATGGGCAAGAAGTTTATTCAATGGTTTGTGCTTTTCACCATGATGTTTAGTGGAGGTCTTATTCCAACTTATTTAGTAGTAAAAAATCTAGGTATGCTCAATACCGTTTGGTCAGTAACAATTCCGGGCCTTGTCGGTGCCTGGTCAATTTTAGTCACTAAGTCTTTCTTTGAGGCCAATGTTCCGGAAGAACTGGTAGAGGTGGCTAGAATAGATGGCGCTTCGGACTTCCTTATATTCAGAAAAATTGCCTTGCCCCTTTCGAAACCGATTATTGCTGTAATGGGTCTGTTCCATGGCGTGAGTATGTGGAACCAATATTTTAAGGCCATGATCTATCTCTCAGACAGGAAAAAATATCCCTTGCAGTTGTTCTTAAGGGAAATTCTCGTCATTAACCAAGTGACCGAGGAAGCAGGCGGCGTTATTGAATCCCTCATGGAACAAGTAAAAACAGCGGCACAAATTAAGTATGCGGTTATCATTGTTTCATCCTTACCGCTTTTGCTTATTTATCCCTTTGTACAAAAGTATTTTGTACAAGGCACTTTGATTGGCTCCATCAAGGAATAACGGTATGAATAGAAGTATCTAGGAGGATTGAAATGCTTAAAGTAGGTTTGATTGGGGCCGGCACCATGGGTCGTACTCATAAGAAGGCATACGACCAGCTTGATCATGCTAGGGTGGTTGCCATTTGTGATCTGCAACCAGAAAAGGCAGAAAGAATTGCTGGCCCCGATGTAAAAGTGGTCAAAGATTACATGGAGATTTTGCAGGATCCTGAGATAGATGTTGTTGATGTTTGCTTACCAACCTATTTGCATAGAGAAGTGGTTTTAAAGGCATCTGCCGCAGGGAAACATGTCTTTTGTGAGAAACCCATAGCTTTAAACATTAAAGACGCAGAGGAAATGTCTGTTGCCTGTGCTAAAGCGGGAGTTAAATTGGGAGTAGGCCATGTGGTGCGCTTTTTCCCCGATTATTATCGTCTAAAAGATGTAATTGCTAGTGGAAGAATTGGGGAGCCAAAGGTGATTAGAACGAGCCGTGGCGGTTCTTTTCCTAGCCGAAAAGACAATTGGTATGCTGATTATTCCAAAAGCGGTGGACCGATTGTGGATTTGATTATTCATGATTTTGACTTCTTATTATGGCTTTTTGGACCTGTTCAAAGGGTATTTGCTAAAAGTGTACGTGGTCGGGAAATGTTCGATCACACCTTTGTTACCCTAAGATTTGAAAATGGAATCATTGCTCATGTGGAAGGGGTGTGGTCTGCACCTGCTGGCACACCTTTTTCCACCTCCTATGAGGTTGCTGGCACCGAAGGCTTGTATGAGTATTCTTCAGGGAGTTCTACCCCCTTAATACTTCGAACTTCTAAAGGGGAACAAAGGGGCAAATCTGTGCCCCGGAGTCCTCTGACGATTAGTCCTTATGCTGCTCAGCTCAGTGCGTTCTTTGAAGCAATTGAGAAGGATCAACCAGTACCAGTTTCCGCTCAAGATGCAATTAAGGCCCTAGAGGTAGCTTTGGCTGCCTACCAGTCTGCCACCACTGGAGAAGTAGTTTGGTTAGGAGGGACACGGCATGGTTAAAGTAGGTATAATCAGCATGGCCCATATGCATGGTCGCAGTTATGCACGGATCTTAAAGACACTTCCAGAAGTGGAATTTGTGGGGATTTATGATCGGGATCTTGAAAGACGGGAAAAATATGCTACGGAATTTGGGGTGAAAAGTTTCTCCACCGTGGATGATCTACTGTCAGAAGTGGATGCTGTATCCATTTGCTCCGAAAATTCCTTGCATGCGAAATATACACTCCAAGCTGCTCGAGCAGGTAAACATGTTTTATGCGAAAAGCCTTTAGCTACCACCTTAGCAGATGCTCAAGCCATGGTGGATTTCTGTGAAGAACAAGGGGTGATTTTGCAAACAGCTTTTCCTATCCGCTTTTCCACACCAGTGGTAGAAGCAAAAGGGATTATTGATAGCGGTGCCTTAGGGAAAATTGTGGCAATTAACGGGACAAACCATGGTAGGATGCCATCTGGTTGGTTCTTAGATAAGGAACTTGCTGGTGGGGGTGCCGTTTTTGACCACACGGTGCATGTTGCAGACATTATGCGCTGGTTTTTAGATTCCGAAGTCAAAGAAGTCTATGCGGAAGTGGATACTGCCCTCCATAACGACATCGATATTGATGATGTGGGCATGCTCACCATGGAGTTTGAAGATGGAACCATCGCTACCCTAGATCCTAGCTGGTCCCGTCCAAAAAGCTTCCCAACTTGGGGTGATGTTACCCTTAAGGTAATAGGCACTAAAGGTACTTTAACCATCGATGCTTTTGGTCAAGTAGGTGAGATTCATTCAGATGTATTAGGCCGTTCTCAGTATCACTTCTGGGGTGATGATTCGAACCGAGCGATGATTGAAGATTTTGTTGCCTGTATTAAAGAACAAAGGACGCCGAGGGCCAGTGGTTTAGATGGGCTGCGGGCTACCGAGGTGGCATTGGGGGCATACGAGGCAGCAAGGCTTTGTAAACCCATTAAACTCAGATAAATAAAAAGCGACAAAGAACTGCACTTCAAATGCTGGACGAAAAGTCTACCATTTGAGGTGCACTTTTTTTGTTTCTAGCATACCGGTTATCTTCGGTTCACGCTCGTCTTGCAATGTTCCTTTCATTATGCAGGATTAATGAAAGGTTTGTTGAATCAAGCTACTGAGGATAACTTAAATCCTGTGTAAAGAGGGATGGCGATGATTGCATGAATAGGGACAGCAATGTTGAAAAAGCATTGCGTAATGAATATCTGAACTTGACTCCAAGCCAAAAGCGT
>JAAZLB010000300.1 GCA_012799535.1 Bacillota bacterium
AAACAGATTATGTGGCCGCTGCTACCGCGCTGGGAGCCAAGTCTAGTCGAGTGATGTTTAGGCATATATTGCCAAATGGGTTTTCATCCCTCTTGGTTTCCGCAACCTTAGGTGTTGCCTCTGCTATTTTGTCCGAAGCAGGCTTGAGCTTTTTAGGGTTGGGTGTGCCCCCACCTGCCCCTTCCTGGGGGAATATGCTCAATCGAGCTAGACCACTTCATATTTTAGCGACTATGCCCTGGATGTGGCTAGCACCTGGAATAGCCATTTTTGTGATTGTTTTAAGCATCAACTTCGTCGGTGATGGTCTCAGAGATGCCTTTGATCCCCGTCAAGATCATTGCTCTTGTGACTAAGTAGCACTAATGGTTATTTTTCCCAATTGAGCAGGATTTTTCTAGAAAATGGTGAAGTAGATTTTGTTATGTTAATTTTATAATGAAAAACTATCACCAGGGGGATCTTAAGTGCGTGGATTGAACGTGAGATATCGTGCTTTACGCAAGAAAATCACGATGTGGCTAAGAACAAATCAAGAGTTGAAGGAGAAGGGGGTAATCGCCAGCCTACATCGGATCTATTGGTCAGCACCGTTTATGGCTTTAGGTTCTCTCTTAATCGCATTCTTATTTAGTCGCAAGCAGGAAGTACCCTTTTCTGTTGAAGAACAGTGGCGAAGCTGGATTGTGGTGGCCCACACTTCCATGGCAGTGGTAACTTCGGGCTTTTGGCTGGTGGCGGGGAAATTGAAACGGGCAAAAGTTCACTATCGGACGTTAGCTCTGTTTTTGTATGTTGTCGTTATTTATGTTTTAGGAATGGGAATCTGGGTTACAACCCTCGATCAGCTTGTCACCTCTAGCATTACCCCCTTTTTAATCTCATCTACCATGGTTGGTGCTCTTTATTTTATTCGACCAGGTATTTCCGCCCTCATATTCGCCGGCTCGTTCATGGCCTTCCATATATGTATTGGTAGACATACTGAGTTGCCCATCACTATTTTGGATTCTAGTTTGAGTAATGCCTTGTTTGTTAGTGCACTAGGTCTCGCCCTTTCCGTTCTGAACTGGCGAGTATTTCGCATTAACAAACTCCAAGAGGCTAAAATTGAGGAGCAACAGGATGTATTAGAGCGCATGGCCTATCAAGATCCCCTCACGAATCTACCTAATCGTCGGCTGTTTAATGAGCTAGTGCGCCGGGAGATCAGTCTAGTACAACGTGGGAAGATTGAATCTAGTCTAATCATGATTGATCTGGATAGTTTTAAGCTGGTTAACGATAACTATGGCCATCCAGTGGGTGACAGGGTTTTACAACAATTTGCCCATTTGTTACAAAAGAACATCCGGGGCAGTAGCACCTTGGTACGCCTTGGTGGGGAGGAGTTTGTGATTCTCGCTTCCAACACAAATGTTGCTGAGGCACAAATTTTAGCGGAACGCCTGAGAAAACTAGTTGAAGAGTATGAGTTTTCTGTGGACAACCATAGAATTCATGTCACTGCTAGCTTCGGTGTGGCCCCCTTGCTTGGAACAGAAGAACCAAACAATTACTATACCTTAGCGGATCAGGCCCTATACCGAGCCAAACAGCAAGGGAAAAATCGAGTAGTACTATAGTAGGCGGCGAGACCGCCTTTGGTTTCAGTCAGGCGACGCGCTGTTTGACTTTGTTTACTACAGCAAGACATGCTTCACCTTTTGTGAGCGAATTACCAGAGGAAACCTGGGAATTTGTCCTTTAGGCCCAATGATAAACTTCTTTATAGAGTGTGTTCTTTATTTCCATAAATTCAGTAGCAGAAAGTGGATTAGGAGAAGACATAATAAGCATATCTACACCTAGAGTATTGGCCTGATACGGCGGTTGGAAGTAGGGATAATCATTTAGATGGAACCCAAGCCGCTTGTAAAGGCCAATTCGTCTTTGAGCTACCTCTGTCTCGGGCAACTCCACCTCAAAGATGATATTTTTAGAGGAGACCTTTCGCGTTTCTTCAATGATCTTACTGCCAATACCTTGGCCGCGGCAAGTTTCCTTTACTGCGAGATGTTCCCAAAAGGTAAAATCGGGTAAGTCCCATAAAGTAATAAAGCCAAGGACTTCCCGGTTGGTTTCATCGAAATAAGGAAATACCCGATACAGTTCGTTGGTTAATAGTGCTTGTTGTTGTTCTAAGGCACGTTTTTCTTCTTGGGGAAATGCTTTATCGTAGATTTCCCAGACTTGTACGAATGTTTCTGGTGACACAATAACAGACCTTTCTACTTTTAAACTTCTCTTTCTAGGATACCAGATCAATTGATCTGGATCAAAGTTTTCTGCCTTATTTCGAGTTATGCTAAGGTAGAAAGAATCGAAAGATTGGGAGGTTGTAGTAATGAAAAATTTAGAGTCTCCAGCCTTAATGGATTATGTCTTTGAGGAGTATCACATTT
>JAAZLB010000301.1 GCA_012799535.1 Bacillota bacterium
TAAGGTTTTTGCACGGTTCAGGCACTAAACATTGTTTTGTCTTGCACACACCATACTTTTCCTGTTTTAGACAAGCTCGACTTTGGAAATTTGCTGTAGGTCCCCCCACATCATGAATGTATCCTTTGAAATCACGATCATCTACAAAATGCAGTGCCTCGTTAACCAACGATTCTGTGCTACGAGACTGAACCACTCGCCCTTGGTGAAAGCTTAAGGCACAAAAGTTGCAGCCCCCGAAACAACCACGATTACTAATAAGGCTGAATTTCACCTCGGATATTGCAGGAACACCACCGGCTTTTTCATAACTAGGGTGGTAATCCCGTTGAAAAGGTAAGGCATAGACTTGATCTAGCTCCCGCTCCGACAATGGTGCCGCGGGAGGGTTTTGTATTATGTAAAAATCACCGTAGGGCTCAACTAATGTGGCTCCAGTTAGATGATCGGTATTTTCGTACTGAAGCATATAACTTTTAGCAAATGCTCTTTTAGAGGAATTGATTTCAGCAAAATCAGGCAAAAGGATAAATTCCCGATCAGGTACAGAAAATAAGCGAACTACGGTTCCTGGTACATTAGTAATTCGCTCTATGGCTATTCCTTGCTCCAAGCGCTGCGCTACTTCAATAATGGCATTTTCGGCCATCCCAAATAAAAGTAGATCCGCTTTAGAATCAAGTAGAATTGAACGCCTAATTCGATCGTCCCAATAGTCATAATGGGCTAGTCTCCGCAAGCTAGCCTCTATACCACCTAAAATTATGGGAACGTTTTTATACGCTTCGCGTGCCCGATTCGCATACACGATACTAGCTCGATCGGGTCGCAGACCCCTTTGGCCGCCGGGAGAATAAACATCCTTCGACCGACGCCTCTTAGCCACAGTATAATGATTGACCATGGAGTCAATATTACCACCAGTAATCAAAAAACCTAATCTAGGTTGTCCGAAAACGCGAAAGGACTCCACATCTCTCCAGTCGGGTTGTGCTATGATACCAACTCTATACCCATGAGATTCTAACAATCTACTAATAATGGCAGCACCAAAAGAAGGGTGATCAACATAAGCGTCCCCTGTAATTAGTGCAAAATCTACATAATCCCAGGAACGCTCAACCATTTCGAAGTGATTTACGGGTAAAAAGCTACCCACTACCTACCACTCTTTTCTAAATATTTCTCTGCCTAGAAACCTAATTCCACATTTACGTGCATAACTCCTGCCTTTTTGCTTTTCAATCCCTAGAACCCAGTAGGGATAGTGCACATTCCTATCATTCGATTTTGTCCTACTTTTTTGATATAATAAAAGATGAATAAAGGAAGGAGAGCAATTTTCCCATGGATGTTGATCTAGGAGTACTTGAGCCTAGCGATTTTCCGAAAGTGTACGAGATTATGGAAGAATCATTCCCGGCCAATGAACTTTGGCCGTACGAAGAGGCTAAAGAACTCATTGACGATCCGAATTACAATGTTTTATTAGTGAAGAGCCCCAAAGGAAAGGTCGGGGGAGTACTTACCTTTTGGAATTTCCCCACATTTAACTTCGCAGAGTACTTTGCTATCCGGGGTAGCATGCGCGGTGCAGGTCTCGGCTCGGCCGCATTGAAGAGATTTTTGAAGCGAAACCCGAAGCCGTTGATTTTAGAGGTAGAGGCTTGTGATACCACCCAAGCTAAGCGTAGGATCAAATTTTATGAACGGCTGGGCTTTGTCTTGACTGACATTAACTATCTACAACCTCCAGTACAAAAGGGGGATCCCCCCGTGCCCCTCACAATTATGAGCTATCCTAACGATATCCCCCATAACAAGCGGAAACAAGTGAAGACCCAAATTTTCCGTCGTGTATATGGTTTAACTATATAGATCGAAAAAAGCGCAGGTATTGCCCTAGCGCTTTTTTGTCTTTTTCAACAACATCGAAATTGAGTAAAAATAA
>JAAZLB010000302.1 GCA_012799535.1 Bacillota bacterium
CATCATGAGACCCTCTAACGGGGTAAAGCCCATAGAAGTATCAATGGATTTACCACCAGCTACAGCCGCGATACTTCCCCCATTACCTAAGTGGCAAGACACGATTTTTAACTCTTCAATGTCTCGCTCCATCATTTCCGCGGTACGTTGAGAAACGTATTTATGGCTGGTCCCATGAAATCCATAGCGACGCACCTTATGGCGTTGGTACACCTTGTAAGGAATGGCGTACAAATAGCCGTGAGGTGGAATAGTAGAATGGAAGGCCGTATCAAAAACTGCCACTTGGGGGGTTTGAGGCATAATTTTCTCAGCTGCCCGAATCCCCGTCACATTGGCTGGGTTATGCAGCGGAGCTAATTCTGCTAAGGAATCTAAGATCTCCTTAGTCCGCTCAGTGATGAGCACCGAATCGGAGAAAGATTCTCCCCCATGGACCACTCGGTGGCCCACAGCATCAATTTCATCTACACTAGAGAGAATTCCATGTTCTGGATGAATTAATAGGTTTAAGCTTTCTCGAATAGCCACAGTATGCTCTAAAATGGGCATGGTTTTAGATACTTTTTCTTTGCCCGTAGATTGGTGGGTGATTACGGCGTTTTCTTGACCGATCCGTTCAACCCGTCCTTCCGCTAGGACTTCCTCGTTTTCCATGGCATACAATTTATATTTTACTGAGGAAGAACCGCAGTTGAGTACAAAAATCTTCATGATTAATCCTCCTGTTCCCCTTGGTCTGCCACAACTAGGGCATCATCATCGGTGTAGGCGAAAAAGCCCAATTTTGTCTTAACCCCCAGGCGACGCTGGCGTACATAGCGTCTCATCAGTGGGCAAGGGGCGTAACGGTCACCGAACTCTTCTTGTAACTGTTCCATCCAGTTTAGGACTAGATCTAGTCCTAAACGATCCGCCATTTCAAGAGGACCTTGGGTCATTCCCCAGCTTTCTTTAATGATAGCTTCGGCTGCTGCGGCATCACAAACACCCTCATCGATCATGTAGGCAGCTTCATTAACTAAGGTAATTAGGGCCCTGGGATTGACTAGACCTGGACTTTCTTGAATTTGGATGATCTCCTTGTCTAGGCGGGCAGCAAACTGCTTGACTGTTTCTACCGCCGCTTGTGAAGTGTGGCTAGTCACAGTTAGTTCTGCAACGGGAACTTCAGGAACGGGGGGAATAAAATGCAGACCCACTAACATGTCGTTTCTGGTGATGCCCCGGGCTAAATCGGAAACTCTTAGCGTAGAACTGGTGGAAATGAAGACCACTTCTGGTGGGCAGAGATGATCTGCGGTGCGGAGCAGCTCTTGCTTGGTGTAGAAATGATCAATGGTTGCTTCAATGACCAAATCTACCTTGCTTAGTTCTTTTAGATCTAAGGTGTAGCTAATACGGCCAAGAATCAGTCTCTTTTCTGATTCGGTAATAGCCCACTTGGCTAACTTACGATCTAGGCTTTTTTCAATCCGTCTAAGAGCATCTTGTCCACCTGCTCCTTGGGAAAAAAGCACTACATCATAGCCTTTGCTGGCGGCACATTCGGCAATGCCTCGACCGAGTCTGCCGGCCCCGAGTACCGCTATTCTGCGAATATCCATTACTAATACCTCCTAGGTCCACAACTTAAACAAGTGCTGGAAATAGATGTTTCCCTTTGTGCTAATTCTAACATAAACCACGGTTTCCTGCTTTATTCCCGATTTTAGGTTGCTATTTACATTGGTTATGATAAAATATCCACAAAATGAAATGGTATGTAGAATGAAAGGGGCCAACTACGTGGATTTCGATAAAAAGTTTGGACGAGAAGGTATTACATTTGATGATGTCTTGCTAATCCCCATGGCATCGGAGGTTCTTCCTTCCGATGTGGACACTTCCACCCGTTTTTCCAAGAATATTCGCCTAAACATTCCTCTAGTCAGTGCTGGAATGGATACGGTTACCGAATCACGCATGGCTATTGCCATGGCTCGTGAGGGGGGAATCGGCGTTATTCACAAGAATCTTTCAATTTACGAGCAAGCGAGCGAAGTTGATCGGGTTAAAAGATCCGAAAGCGGGGTGATTGTGGATCCTTTCTACCTCCATCCCCACAACCTGATTAGTGATGCTTTAGCTTTGATGGCTCGTTATCGAATTTCTGGCGTGCCCATTGTGGATCAGGATCGTAAGCTAGTGGGTATTTTAACCAATCGAGATTTAGTTTTCGAAGAAAATGTAGATCAACCCATTGGTAATGTGATGACTAAGGAAAACCTGATTACTGGTGCGGTGAATACCACTTTAGAAGAGGCTAAGGGTATCTTGCATAAACATCGTATTGAAAAGTTGCCCTTAGTAGATGAGAATAATGTCTTGAAGGGCTTAATTACAATTAAGGACATTGAAAAAGCACGCCAATATCCTGCTTCTGCCAAAGATTCTCGGGGACGCTTAGTAGTGGCTGCAGCAGTTGGAGTGGGCCCGGATCGGCTTGAACGGAGTACCGCTTTAGTTGATGCAGGTGTAGATGCTTTAGTAATTGATACTGCCCACGGACATTCTCACGGTGTGATTCTAGCCTTGCGTGATTTGAAGGAACGCTTTGGGGATCGGGTGGATATCGTCGCTGGTAATGTGGCAACCGGATCCGCGACGAAAGCTTTGATTGAAGCGGGAGCCGATGGAGTAAAGGTGGGGATTGGGCCTGGTTCTATTTGTACCACCAGGGTAGTTGCAGGGGTTGGAGTTCCTCAGCTGACAGCGATTTGGGATTGCGCGCAAGTAGCTCGGGAATACGGAATTCCCATTATTGCCGATGGGGGAGTTCGTTATTCTGGAGATGTGGTCAAGGCTTTGGCCGCTGGAGGTCATAGTGTCATGCTTGGTAGCCTTTTGGCTGGCACTGATGAAAGCCCGGGTGAAACTGAGATATACCAAGGTCGGAGCTATAAGGTATATCGGGGTATGGGCTCTTTAGGGGCTATGAAACAAGGAAGCAAGGACCGCTATTTCCAAAGTGATGCGAACAAACTGGTTCCTGAAGGAATTGAAGGACGAGTGCCCTTCAAAGGATCCCTTTCTGATAGTATCTTTCAATTAGTAGGTGGGTTACGGGCTGGTATGGGCTATTGTGGTGCCCCTACTTTACAGGCTCTATACGAAAATGGCCGGTTTGTTCGGATCACTCCCGCCGGTACCCAAGAGAGCCATCCCCATCATGTCCAGATCACGAAGGAAGCTCCTAATTACCGAATATAGTAATTGGAGGCTATGGCAAAATTTCTCCAACTGCGTACTTGTGATATAAAGGGGGGATCGTCATAGCCTATTCTGATTATAGATTTTTTCGGGATGTCTTACAGGGCAAAGCCTACCAATATTGGTGGGATATCATGATTCGAACACCTGAATACCGCGTTTTGAGTACGGTTGAGATGTTTAGAACCGGAGAATTACGTAGATGAGGTTAGTGAGGGGCGCAGTTTGCGCCCTTTTCTTTAGGAGGGATCGATGTGGCAAGGGAGAAAACAAGGTTTTGGTTCGTCTTTTTTGTTGTGGCCTGGGTTTTGCCCACTATCGTGGCTTGGAGTGTGACCCCCAGTCTAGAATTGCACTTCTCCCTGTTAGTCTGGCAACAGGCGATGTTTATTCTAGGAGGTTTATGGGGTCGTCAGCCCTTAAACTTGCACTTCCCCCGTTTTGCCACTGTACTGAGGGGACTAGTATATGGAGTAGGTCTCTTTGTATTCAATACCTTCGTAGGTGCCCTGAACTTTCGTTTTGTAACTCGCCTAATTGGTTTAGAGGTTGCCCAAAATTTAATACTCCAGGAACGGGCAGGGGTGCATGCTTTTTTACAAAGTGGCAATCCCCTGCTAGTCGCTGGAGTAATCGTTTTATTAATTGTTGGCGCCCCTTTAGGTGAAGAACTGTTTTTTAGGCAACTTTTGTTGACGAGTTGGCGAGAGTCTTTAGGTACAAAGTGGGCGATCTTTTTATCTGCATTACTTTTTGCACTCTTACATTTTTACTTAGTGCAATTTATCCCAGTGCTTTTAGCAGGCATTATTTTAGGCTTAATGTTTGTACGTACAGAAAATATTGCCATTCCCATCATAGCCCATGCCTTTGTGAATACCGTGGTGTTGCTTTTGGAGCTTAGGATATTATAGTTTCCAGAACTGGGCCACATCAACTACAAAGACAATGGCTCCACCTGCTTCAATTTCAATTGGTACACCAATCGCGGTAGGTAATTCTGGGGTAATTTGGGGAATAATTTTTTTCCGTGGTGCACAG
>JAAZLB010000303.1 GCA_012799535.1 Bacillota bacterium
ATGGCGAAAGACAGTGTGTTTAACGCAGCTTCTGTGTTTCGAGCCCTAACTGGTGAAGAACTAAATAATTACGATGTGCATGTAAACGTTGTTGGTGGCGGTAATATAGATGGCCCCTCCGCTGGTGTGGCCATTCTCACTGCGATCATTAGCGCGGTTAAGAACTTACCTGTACCCCAAGACATTGCAGTCACTGGGGAAATTTCCATTCGCGGTAAGGTAAAGGCCGTGGGGGGGCTCCACCCTAAACTTTATGGAGCCAAACAGGCTGGAGTGAAAACTGTATACATTCCTAGTGAGAACTGGGATAGTGTTTCCCTCGTTACAGAGGGCGTTGAGGTAATACCCATCACCCATGTAACAGAATTTTTGGAGGCAATATTTCAAGGGGATTGCCCAGACTTCAAGTGGTTGCGGGCAAATTAGTCATTCCAGTTTAGGTTCCCCCGTACCCGCGGGGGTTTTTTTGTGGCAATTGCAGGTAAAGCCCTGACGTGTTACACTAGGAACAGGGGAGGACGAGAATATGGAAATTATGGAGTTGCGGGATTTAGAACAATTATTAAAAGAAAAAGACTTCAAAACTATTCGCCAAAAATTGCCTCTGTTGCGTGATGCGGACATTGCTATTTTAATCGAGGGACTTAGTCCAGAAAATGCAGTCTTAGTGTTCCGCGCCCTGCCTAAGGATCGGGCTGCGGAAATCTTTGCGTACCTAGTTAGCGATATGCAAGAGCATATTATTGGAGCAATTACAGATCAAGAGGTAGGTTCTTTAATTAATCAATTGTACGTCGACGACGCAGCTGACTTCTTGGAAGAACTACCTGCAAATATGGTGAAACGGGTGTTAAAGAACGCTTCGCCAGAAACCAGAGAATTAATCAACCAATTCTTACACTATCCTCCTGAATCTGCAGGGAGCATCATGACTGCGGAGTTTGTAGATTTAAAAAAAGATATGACGGTTGCCCAATCCTTTAAAAGGATTAGGCGGATCGCCATTGATAAAGAAACGGTTTACACTTGCTATGTAATTGATGCTAACCGCCGCCTCGAAGGGGTTGTTACCGTCAAGCGCCTGTTCTTGGCCAACGATGATACGGTTCTAAATGATATCATGGAAACCAACCTCATTTATGCCTACACCACCGATGACCAAGAAGAGGTGGCCCAATTATTCGCCAAATACGATTTGCTTACACTGCCCATTGTGGATCATGAGCATCGCTTGGTGGGGATTGTTACCGTTGACGACATCGTAGAAGTTATCCATCAAGAGGCCACGGAAGACTTTCAAAAGATGGCGGCCATGGCTCCTTCGGAGAAACCTTACTTAAAGACTAGTGTCTTTTCTTTGGCTAAGAACCGTATAACCTGGCTCATGATTCTTATGATTTCTGCCATGATTACTGGTGGCGTTTTAGCAAAATATGAGGCCGCTTTTGTCGCGATCCCTTTGTTAGTGACCTTTATTCCCATGTTAACAGACACTGGAGGTAACGCAGGTTCTCAAAGCTCCACCCTAGTAATTCGGGGTATGGCTCTAAATGAAATTACCACCAAGGACTTTGGTAAAGTATTTCTAAAGGAATTCACAGTTAGCTTATTAGTCGGTTTGGCCCTGTCTGTCCTGAACTTTGGTCGTCTCATACTTATGTATCCAGGGGAATATATGATGGCCTTAACCGTCTCTTTAGCTCTTTACTTCACGGTGATCTTAGCGAAAACGGTTGGTGGGATCTTGCCTCTAATTGCCAAGATTTTCAACACTGACCCAGCCATTATGGCCGCTCCTGTCATCACAACCATTGTGGATGCTTTCTCCTTAATCATTTACTTTAAGATTGTGGAACGTCTTTTGTTTTAGCATGGGCGCACCGGTGGTTTTTTGTGACCACATGGCGTGCCCATTTTACTACTAACATCATTTCTGGGGAACGTAATTAAATTTGCGAACATTCAAGGAAATCAGCCCCAGAACGGGAATTTATTAGGGAAGGCCATCAAGAAAATGGAGGAGATTTTAATGCGAAAGATTATTCACACTGACAAGGCACCTGCTGCAGTAGGACCTTATAGCCAAGGAGTTCGTGCCGGTAACTTGCTCTTTATTTCCGGTCAGTTAGGCGTAGACATGAGTACAGGAGAAATTGCTTATGACTGTGTGGAAACCCAATCTAAACAGGTGCTCACTAACTTACAAACCATTGCACAAGCGGGGGGGAGTAGTTTAGAACAGGCACTGAAAGTTACAGTTTATCTCACTAGTATGGATGATTTTGACAAAATGAACGGAGTTTATGCTACCTTCTTCTCAGAAAACCCACCAGCTCGCGTTTGTGTGGAAGTGGGTCGTTTACCCAAAGGTGTCCAAGTGGAAATGGACGTCATTTGCTGGGTTGACTAAAAACACAAAGGGCAAGGGGGAAGGAAGATGCCCAAATTGAAAGTGGCGGTCTTGTATGGTGGACGCTCTGGTGAACACGAGGTTTCCTTGGTCTCAGCCCGTTCCGTTATGGAGGCTTTAGACACGGAAAAATATGAAGTTATACCCATAAAAATTGAACAGGATGGGAGCTGGAACGGTGATTTGATTATTACGGGGGATCCTACTCGTAACCCTGACTTTGATGTGGTCTTTCCTGTGTTACATGGCCCTTACGGGGAAGATGGTACGATCCAAGGGCTCTTAGAATTAGCTAATTTACCCTATGTTGGTGGTGGGGTAGCCTGTTCTGCTGCTGGCATGGATAAGGCCTTAATGCGTGCCCTGTTTGCGCAGGCAGGCTTGCCGTTAGTCCCTTGGGAAGTGGTTTTTCATTATGAATGGCTTGCGGAACCGAAGGTGATTCAAACTCGTCTAGAAAAGCAGCTTGGTTATCCCATGTTTGTAAAACCAGCTAATTTAGGTTCCAGTGTAGGTATTAGTAAGGTGAAGGCTCCAGAGGAGTTAAAAGAGGCTATGGAGCTAGCCTTGCAGTACGATCGTAAGGTTGTGGTGGAACAAGGTGTGATTAATGCTCGGGAAATTGAATGTGGCGTTCTAGGCAACGACTACCCCCAAACTTCCGTTCTTGGGGAGATTGTTCCCGCGCACGAGTTTTACGATTATGTGGCGAAATATCATAATGAGAAATCTCGGTTGATCATCCCCGCACCATTAGAAGATGAACAGACTAAACAAATTCAAACCTATGCCCGTCAAGCCTTCCAGGCGGTGGATGGTGCAGGGTTAGGCCGAGTAGATTTTTTACTCAACCCCAAAGGTGAGGTGTTCGTCAATGAAATCAACACCCTTCCAGGTTTTACCCAAATTAGTATGTATCCTAAGCTTTGGGAACACTCAGGTCTACCCTATAGCATGCTCTTAGATCGTTTGATTGAGCTTGCTTTAGAACGGCATAGAGAAAAGGAAAAACTACGTATTAGTGCATTTTGAGGTAGGTGATCTC
>JAAZLB010000304.1 GCA_012799535.1 Bacillota bacterium
GAGATCTACGCCCACGCCAAGGAGTTGCAGGGATTGGTATCTGGTGAGCATGGTATCGGTTTTGCGAAGAAACCCTACTTAGAACAATCCCTTAGCCCCGCAGTTCTAGAATTAATGCGGGAAATTAAGCGTGTCTTCGATCCCAACCAGCTCTTAAACCCTGGTAAAGTGTGTTAGGAGTGATTTTATGAATAAATTAGCCCTCCAGGGCGGTATCCCTGTGCGGACGAAGCCTTGGGTATCTAAATATATGGGCAGTGAAGAATTAGGTGCAGAAGAAAAGGCGAGGGTGCTCAAGGTCTTAGATAAGAAGCGGGTGTTCCGTTATTATCCAATAGGACTTGAGGACTCTGAAACCAGCATTTTAGAGCAAGAGTATAAAGATTTCTTGGGAACCGACTACGCCCTTGCGGTAAATTCGGGTACCTCGGCCTTAATTTGTGCGTTGATTGCCGCAGGTGTGGGTCCAGGTGATGAAGTAATTATCCCTGCATACACTTGGGTAGCAACTGCAGCTGCTGTAGCCATTGTTAATGCGGTTCCTGTTTTAGCAGAAGTTGATACCAGTCTAACCCTAGATCCTGTAGATTTGGTAGAGAGGATCACCCCCAGAACTAAAGCCATTATTGTAGTCCATATGCGGGGCATTTCAGCAGATATGGATGGGATTATGGCAATAGCTAAAGAACATAAGCTCATGGTGATTGAAGATGCTGCCCAAGCAAATGGTGGCACTTACCATGGTAGAATGCTTGGCTCCATTGGAGATTTAGGCTGCTTTAGTTTGCAACAGTCTAAAGTAATTACCACTGGTGAAGGGGGAATGTTAGTCACTAACTCCGAAGAACTCTGGCAACGGGCTGTTCTCTATCATGATGGGGCAGGCTATCAATTTCGTTTTATTGAGCGCAAGATTCCCGCTTTTCCGGGGCAAAATTATCGGTTGACTGAGCTTCAGGCGGCTCTTTCTTTAGGACAATTGGAAAAGATGCCTGCAATTTTGCAAAAAACCCAAAGCACGAAGAAAAAACTTGTGCAGAAACTGCAAGAACAGCCGAAAATCGAATTATCCCCAGTTTTTGGGACAGAGCGGGATTTAGGTGTAAGCTTGATTTTCTATCTGGAAGATTCCCAAAAGGCTAAGGTAGTGGCGGAGGCGTTAACTGCTGAGGGCATCCCAGCCTTCCAAGTCTATGACCGGCAGGCTAATGATCAACACATTTACGTTAACTGGGAGTTTCTCGTAGAACGACGGGACCCATGGGGTGGTAGTTATCCCTGGTCGTCTCCAGCCTATGAAGGTAGTGTTGACTACTCAGAAGCTAGTTGCCCCTTTACTTTAGATCTACTGAGCCGGTCAGTACAAATCCACCTTAACCATTTAGTAACTGATGAAGATGTGGATGATATTGTATTGGCCATCAATAAGGTCGCAAATCACTTACTTTAATTGAGCTAGAAAACAGGTCACAACTTTGCTGACCTGTTTTGCTGATCGGGAGGGTTTAAAGTGCAGTTCACCAAGTATCATGGTTTGGGAAATGACTTTATTTTTGTGGAAGACTTTGGAGGAAATCTCGTACCTAATGGCGAAACTCTTGCTAAACTTCTCTGTCATCGTCAGTTTGGTATTGGGGCAGATGGCCTAGTCTTTATTACGGGCGATGCTGATTTATATACCATGCGCATTTTCAATGGAGACGGTAGTGAAGCGGAAATGTGTGGTAACGCCATTCGGTGCATGGCCGACTATCTATTAGATCATGGTTTGTCTACCGGACCTACACTCCCCATTGGTACCATTAGCGGAACCAAGGAGATTAGGGTGCAAGATGGTCTATATGTGGTAGATATGGGAGAACCGGACTTTTCCTTTAGTCAAGGAGAGGTTGTAAAAATTGATTCCCATGGTGTAAGTTGGAGGGCATATCCAGTATCTATGGGTAATCCCCATGGGGTTGTTTTTGTAGACAAATTAGCTAGTTTGGATTTCCTCACTTGGGGTCCGCGACTTGAAGCACACGAGGTTTGGCCCCAGAAAGCAAATATAGAATTCACTGAAGTGATCGCCTCTAACCATCTCCAGGTAAGGGTGTGGGAAAGGGGCGCTGGACCCACCTTAGCCTGTGGCACAGGTGCCTGTGCCGCTACTGTTGTGGCACGACGATTGGGTTTGGTGGAGGAAGGACCAGTTAAGGTTAGTTTGCCAGGAGGAGATTTGGTGATTGAATGGGTGGAGGATAATCGGGTTTTTATGACCGGTTCCGCCACAAAAGTCTTTACTGGTATAATTGATATTAATAATCTAGAAAGTGAGAGATGATTATGTTAGTTGTTGCACACAGAGGGTATTCAAGTAAGGCACCTGAAAACACAATGGCAGCTTTTGAAATGGCTTTAGACGTTGGTTCTGACGGTTTGGAGCTTGATGTTCATCTCACGAAAGATGGGGAAGTTATCGTTATTCACGACCACACCTTAGAAAGAACTTCCAATGGTACGGGAATCGTTGAGCAACATACACTGGCGGAGTTGCAAAAGCTAGATGCTGGTTCTTGGTTTGCCCCTGAGTTTAAGGGTGAGCGTTTACCTACCCTCCGTCAAGTTTGTGAGTTAGTGAAGGATAAGGATATTTTGTTTAATGTGGAGTTGAAGGTGACTCTAGGATTCGAGCAACTTAACCAAAAGGTCTTGGAGCTATTAAATGAATACGATCTCCATGAGAGAACTGTAATTTCGTCTTTTAACCATTATGCCTTAGTGCATTTTAAACAGATTAGTCCCCAAACTCGCACAGGTATTTTGTATAGTGCAGCTTTAGTGAATCCTTGGGAATATGCGAAAAGTGTTGGTGCCACTGCACTCCATCCCAGTCACAAGGGGATCATTCCAGAAATTGTTAAGGGAGCCCAACAAAATGGTATGATGGTCAATTGCTGGACCGTCGATAGTCCTGAGGATATTGAACGGATGAAACTAGCGAAAATTGATAGTATCATTACTAATGTGCCTGAAAGGGTGCAAGAATTGCTGTAAGGAGGCAGGCTATGGCTCTAAATCACCGTTTGGAAGAGTTGCAAATTGATAGTGA
>JAAZLB010000305.1 GCA_012799535.1 Bacillota bacterium
CCCGGATCTCCTTTTCTAGTTCAGCACTTTCTTTGAACAGATCTGTCAGTTCCGAAGTAAGTCGTGCCATTTTTTCTTCAAAGGGCTCCCCATCATCTTCTTCCTCTTCAATGCCCACATAACGTCCGGGAGTGAGGATGTAGTCGTGTTCAGCAATCTCTTCAATTGTTGCTATCGCACAAAAGCCCTTCTCTTCTTCTAAGGTGCCTGCTTCGAAGGCTTTGTGAGTATCCGCGAGTTTTTTAATCTCTTCTTCGGCTAGTTCTTTGAGTGAACGGGTTACCATCTTTCCCATGTTCCTTGCATCGATGAACAGGGTTTTGCCTGGTTGCTTTTTCTGCTTACTAATAAACCACAGCGATACAGGAATTTGAGTAGAGTAAAATAACTGTGCAGGCATGGCCACAATACACTCTACCAAGTCCGCTTTAATTATGTTTTCACGGATTTTCCCTTCCCCACTAGTCTGACTGGACAAGGATCCGTTAGCAAGGACCATGCCCAGCTTGCCCTTGGCGCTTAGATGGTAGATCATATGCTGGAGCCAAGCGAAGTTGGCGTTACCTGCAGGTGGTATCCCAAAGGTCCAGCGCTTATCATCTTGTAATTGATCTGCTCCCCACCCAGACATGTTAAAGGGCGGATTCGCTAAGATAAAATCCGCTTTTAAGGTTGGATGTAGATCATTAAAAAAGGTATCAGCGGCACTAGTTCCTAAGTTTCCTTCAATGCCCCGAATGGCCAAGTTCATCTGACACATCTTCCAAGTAGTGGGATTAGCTTCTTGGCCATAAATAGAGATATTTTGAATATTCCCCTGATGGCTTTCTACAAACTTAGACGACTGCACAAACATGCCCCCACTACCGCAACAAGGGTCATAGACCCTACCTTCGTATGGTTCTAATATTTCTACTAGAGTCTTAACCACACATGATGGGGTATAGAATTCTCCCGCGTTTCTGCCTTCTTGTTCAGCAAACTTACTAAGGGTGTATTCATAGGTCCGACCTAAAATATCTTTTGTGTCCCCATGTTCTTTCATGGAGATATTAGTAAAGATATCTACAATCTCGCCTAGTCTGCGTTTGTCTAACTCTGGTCTAGCAAAGTTTTTCGGTAAGATCCCCTTTAATCTAGGGTTCTCCTTTTCAATGGCATGCATCGCTTCGTCAATAATCACACCGATTTCGGGAGTGTGGGCGTTAGCAGCGATTTTACTCCAACGGGCCTCCTCAGGTACAAAGAAGATGTTTAAGTACGTATATTCATCCCGATCCTCTTCGTAGCCCTTGCCTTCCTCGATTAACTCTTGATAGCGATGCTCAAAGGCATCGGAGATGTACTTGAGAAAGATGAGTCCAAGCACCACGTGCTTGTATTCGGACGCGTCCATATTACCCCTAAGGACATCGGCCGCTTTCCAAATCTCTTGTTCAAAGCCTAAATCCGCACCATTTACTTTCGACATCTTGTTCCTCCCAATAACAGTAATACCAGATAATGGACTTAATTCTCTAAACAGACTGATTAGTCCTGCTAAAAAGGGAATGTGGAGCGATAGCAAAAAAACGAGCCTAAGCCCGTTTTTAAAATACAAATCCCGCACCCTAATTTGCGCTCTTTTGCCTCCCTACAATCAAACCGCACAGAGCGATAATCACAAGTGGAAGGTGCAAAATCCCCATCCACCAGCTTTCTCTTTGCATACCAAACCATGTAACCGTATTTAATAAGCCAAAAACGCTACAATGGATAAAGTGGGTTTATGAACTCCTTTTGAAAATAAAAGCATAACACCGAGAATAACGGGAGTTATCATACAATATGTAACACCTGCTTTATTGTGGAAAACGGTCGGGAAGAATCCCGGAATAACCGCACCCGTATCCGAAACTGCATAAGGCATAAGATATGTCAGCAACATCAAGGGAATAATCCAGCTACGCCCCCTGTTGAAATCCTGCCTTTGGATCTTGGTTTTCCCTTTTGCAAAATCGTAAATGCAAAATCCGAGGACAACAAATTCAAGCAAGGTATTTCCCAGTAACCACACGAAGCCGTAAGTCTCCGTATGCGCAATGTTTTGAAAGATTCCAACGACAACCAGCACGAAGGCATAATACCCTACGACAATCCTCCCGGATTTTTCCCCGAGAGCGAAGGGCGCAATCACAACGAAAAGTAGTAACAGCTTCGACAGGGGCAACAGCCAGGGTACCGACACTATCATCGGATGGGCCAGAACGGAGGCAATGACTAAAGTCGCATTCCGCGGCTCATATGGCACACCGGAATAGGCCGGAATAAAAACCAATAGCGTTAAAACCAGCTTGAACCAAATCGCATGCCCTAGGGGTTTTTTACCAATTCTCATATTAACCTCCCTTACTCAACTGATTGGCTAATCAACTAAAGGTGAGGAAGGCTCAGCATTTGGCACAAACAAGATATATTGGTAATAATCAGTAGTAACCCCTTTCCAAGGTTTCGGATCCCGTGTTTTCCAAATCAACTGCTCGCCAAAGGGTGACTCTGGAGAATCTAACTTGATCAATAATGGATCGTCGCCGCCGATTTCTCTAAACACGTTACTCCTGGTAGAATAGGTGTCTAGCGGTACCACCTCATAACTAAAATTACGTAAAGAGTGACTATCCTGGTAGATTAAGACGATACTCAACACTTTTTCGCTATAGGCTTCCTCTTGATTAAGGAGACTTGCTACCCAATTTACACCCCATTGTTCACTTTGATAAACATGGCCTAAGCCCCATTGCCCGAAATACTTTTCTGTACTAGCTAGATCACACTGCCACAGAAAGTTCTCATACATGGCTTGGTCTCTTGCCTTGTTCCATAAAGTCTGGTCTTGAATACCGCTAAGTTCAAGAGCGTTCCTTAAGTTTGCCAAGATCAACTCGAACTCAAACAGATGGGAGCCGAGTACAGCCCGTACAGCATCTTGACCTAGAGTTTTCTCAAGAGTTGTGAAGA
>JAAZLB010000038.1 GCA_012799535.1 Bacillota bacterium
CTTGGAACGCAAATTTACCATCTAGCCCGGGGTATGGATGACCGGCCAGTAATACCTGAACAACAGGCCCAATCAATCGGGCATGAACTCACTTTCTCCGCGGATATTGAGGATTTTACCTTCCTCCGTCGCCAATTGGCCACCCTTAGTGAAAAGGTGGGCTGGCGCCTTAGGGAACAAAATCTCCAAGCGAAGACTGTCTCAATTAAAGTGCGTTTTCATGATTTTCGCACCATTACCCGTTCCCACACCTTGCCCCATACCTTTAATGATGATGATACCATTTTTCAGCAAGCATTACACCTTTTAGAAGGGGTAAAATTAGAACCAGTGCGCCTAATTGGGGTTACAGTGAGTAATTTTTCCCAAGGGACTCAACTTTCCCTTTTTTCTACCCTAGACGAATCCACCAGTCAAGTTAATGAAGTGATGGATGGAATTAATCGTCGTTTTGCACCTGGTACAATTACAAAGGGGCGAACTTTACCACCAAAGTCAGAATAAAAGGGCCCATGTCTAGGTACACAGGCCCTTTACTTCAAGGCTATTAAGCTTTGTTATGTGGGTACCACTGCTTTTCAAACTCTTTGCGAATCTCAGGATTAATGATCCGCAGATAAGTACCCTTCATTCCGAGGGAACGTGACTCAATCACATTGGCAGATGCTAATTTACGAAGCGCGTTCACAATAACGGAACGGGTAATCTCTGCCTCGTCAGCAATACGACTGGCCACTAATAAGCCTTCATCGCCATCTAATTCTTCAAAAATCTTTTGCATTGCTACAATTTCAGAGTATGACAGACTATTTATAGCAGAACGGGCCGCCCTAGTTTCTGCAGCTTTGTCCTCTTGCCGCTCGTAGATAACTCGGGAAATAATCATACCTAAAGTTACACCGGCGATGTTGGCAATGTCCATGTCTTGTTCACCGTATTCACCTTCACGACGGACAAAAAGAATGGAACCTACCCGTTCATCCCCACCAATGATGGGGGTGACCATAATAGATTCGCCATTCGGTCCTTCCAAAACACTAATATCTGCAACACGATTAGCTAGGCTTTGAATGTTATCAGAAGCAGCACCGCTAAAGAGCCATTCAGAATCGAAGGGTGTACTATCAAAGCCTTCTTCTAGGGCGTAGCCTAGAACTTTACCCCTTCTGCCTAGAACATAGACACTACTTTCCTCCATGCTGGAGCGCAGAGCTAGGCATAGCTCATCGAAATCTACGTCTGTGGTAATTTGTTGGAGCGACTGCAAATATTGTTTCATTCTTTCTAGCATTTTTGTCCACCTCTCTGTTTTAACAGAAAAATCTTTCCGTATCGTATCAATTATATATATTCGCACAATTAATGTCAATCATGGGCTATAGTCAAGTCCGCTTATTCTATCACAAAAAAGTGTCTAGGGGGAATCAACACCCCTTGACACTTCTCTTATCTATCTAGCCTGTTCTAGAGTAAGGTCCGATAAAGTACGATAAGGGCCATGATGGTTACAGGTACTGTAATTAAAAGACCGAGTCCAAAGGGAATAGCCCCTAAAATGTTCAATAGAATGCCCAAGACCATAACCGCTAGAACTTTACCAAAGTTATCAACGGACGCGCGATAACTTTGTGTAAAGGCGGCTCTGATGGTAAGGCCCTGATCTATAATCAAAAAGGGCACAAAAGTGAGGGCCACAGCCAAAAATAAGCCAGGCAAAACCAAAAGGACAGTACCAAGGCTAACCACAATTCCCACCAAGAAACTGGACCAAATCAAACGCCAGTAATGTGGCGCATTAAACAGATCCTTCATAGTTGGCTTTTTTCCGTCATGGGCCATAATATAGATGTTCAGGCTAGCAGCTCCAAAGAAGGCGGAAATAAAGGGAGAAAAAGTAATAATTAAATAGGTTAAAATCTGACTATACCCCCGTTCCGCGATGAGAGCCAGGATAATTAAAATAGCACTAACTACAAACTGAAGACCAATGAAAAAGCCCAGCTGGCCTCGGACCTTTTCCCAACCTAGAGAAAACACTTGGCGGGCGGTTATATCTGTAACTTTGCCCTGGGTCGTCACTGTTTGGGTAGCAGCAGTTTCCACCTTAGCTTCCTTAGGAGCGTTCATCTTCCAACCCACACATTTAGGATCTCCACAACCGAAATGTTCCTCCCAGCAAGTTTCATGATAAATGGCTCCACAATAGGGGCACCCGGTTGTACCCTTTCCCACTTCTACAGGATCTTCACAATGATGACAAGTACTAAAAAAATTGCCTATTCTCAACACCCCTCTTCGTATCCCAAATATTGGACAAGGGCTACAAAATCCCTGCTTGGCTTAGTAATAGTTCTGCTCAAACCGCCATGCATCTTTGCACATTTCCACTAATCCCCGTGTGGCCACCCAACCTAGTTCCTCTTTGGCCTTAGTTACATCAGCGTAACATTCTGCAATGTCACCGGGTCTACGGGCCACAATTTCATAGGGGATGGTGAGTTGATTAGCCTTTTGAAAGGCGTTAACAAGCTCTAAGACAGAAGTCCCCCGTCCTGTTCCTAGATTATAAATGTGGACACCGGGCTTGTTATGCCTTAGAGCAGCTATATGCCCTTCTGCTAAATCCACAACGTGAATATAATCTCGCACTCCTGTACCATCTACAGTTGGATAGTCATCTCCGAAAACCTGCAGTTTTGCTAACTTACCCTTAGCAACCTGAGTAATATAAGGCATGAGGTTGTTAGGAATCCCTTGAGGTGCCTCTCCAATGAGGCCACTAGGATGGGCTCCCACTGGGTTGAAGTAGCGTAGTAAAGCTATGGATAATTGGGGGTTCACATTGGCGGTGTCGGTTAAGATCCGCTCACACATGACCTTTGTTTCTCCATAAGGATTGGTAGTAGGAAGAAGTTCCATTGTTTCCACAAAAGGTACTTTATTATCCCCATAGACTGTGGCTGAGGAACTGAAAACAAAACGGTCTACTCCGTATCTTAAACAGGCCTTTAATAACACTATGGTGCTTAACACATTATTTTGGTAATAGGCCAACGGCTGATCTACCGATTCGCCAACTGCCTTAAGACCAGCAAAGTGAATTACACCATCGATCTTGTGTGTCGAAAAGATTAGATCTATGAGCGGTTCATCAGTAACATCCGCTTCATAGAAAAGTGGCCTTTTGCCTGTGATCTTTTCAATTCGATCTACTGTCTCCCTCTTACTGTTCACCAAATTATCCACAATAATCACTTCATGATTACTATTCAGTAACTCAACACAGGTGTGGCTGCCTATATACCCTGTTCCACCTGTAACCAAAATCACCATGTGGGTCACCTCTTTTGCTCTAATATTCTAGTAACTTCCTCTGCCCGGAGAACCTTACCGTATGACACAACCTCTTCGTTGATGACTAACGCCGGAGTTGACATTACCCCATAGCTCATGATTTCTGCTAGATCTGTGACCTTGTTCACCTTTGCTTGTAATCCTAACTCTTTAAGAGCCTGATC
>JAAZLB010000039.1 GCA_012799535.1 Bacillota bacterium
AGCACAGCTCAAAAGGTTTTAATCAAGCTTCTAAGCGGTTATAGTGGTTCAATTTTGTACCGCGGCCAAGATTTACGCTCCTATGGTAAGGAATTCTATAACGAAATAGGGGTAGGTTTTGAGGTTCCAGCCCATTTTTCTAAGCTAACTGCCACAGAAAACCTGGAGTTCTTCAAGAAGCTCTATCGTTCTACTGTGGATACAGATGATTTGTTAAAACGTGTAGGGCTGTACGATGATCGGGATAAGCAAGTCAGTCAGTTTTCTAAGGGGATGAAGGTGCGGCTCAATTTCGTCCGTGCCCTGCTTAACGCACCCCGCTTTTTATTTTTAGATGAACCTACAAATGGGCTCGACCCCGTCAATGCGAGAATTCTTAAAGATCTCATTCGAGAATTTCAAGCTGGGGGAGGGACGGTACTACTCACTACCCACCTCATGAGCGATGTGGACGAATTGTGCGATCGGGTGGCATTTATGGCTAGTGGGCAGATCGTTGAGATTGACAGTCCGAAGAACCTGAAGCTGAAATATGGGGAGCGTAAAGTGGCTGTTGAGTTTGTTGAAGAGGATAGGGTTGTAACAGAAACATTTGAGCTAGATCAGCTTGGGCACAATCAACGCTTTGTAGAGATCATTAATACTCGAGAGCTTTTGACAATCCACAGTCAAGAAACCACACTCGAGGAGATTTTCATAAAGTTGACGGGAGTGGTGGTCCATGGCTAAGATCTTCGTATTGCTCCAGGGTGATCTACAACGCATGAAGAAATACAATATCTTGGCAGCTGGCTTTATCGTCGCTTTGTTGTGGGTGGCTACCATGCATTTTTTAGACACTGCTCTAGTGGATGCTTTGTTTGTCACTCTGTTGTTTGTGGATTTAGTGTCTATGCCAGCTATTATGGTGGCGGTCAGTCTTTTTTACGAGAAACAAGAAGGGGCACTTCAAGCAATGCTTGTATCCCCAATTCGCCACAGCGACTATGTTTGGTCGAAGATTTTTGCCAATGGATTTTCTGCGTTGTTGACTGTAGCTATTCTGTACGCCTATGCTCACTTTGTCCGGGGATTTCAGGCTAATCTTGTTTTATTGGTGGCAACTGCCTTGCTAGCCTCGGGGTTTCACACCTTGGTGGGATTATTGCTCACGTATGGGGCTCGAGATTTTACCGGAATGTTGATGCGCTACATGGTTTACGCTTTTGTGTTCATGATCCCAGTATTGATCGATCATACGGGGTTGGTTGATAATTATTGGTTTACTCTCGTTCTTTCTGCCTGTCCACCCCGTGCGGTATTAGTATTATTAGATTCATCTGTAGGTGAACTGAACTGGGGGCAGACTTGGTATGGGCTTATTTACCTCGTTGTTGTGGGGACGGTACTTTTTAGAATGGCCGTACATCGGTTTGGTACTTTTGCCGAGAAAGAAATGGGGGTATAGCCATGTACCTAAGTTTCATTCATGCTGAGTTTAAAAAGTGGATGCGTGATCCCATGCTGTCCTTCATGATTGCTTATCCAGTGATTATTGGGCTCATCGGGCGTTATGGATTGCGCTACCTCGAAAATGCCAGTGGCGTGAGTTTGCTACCTTATACAGATCTCATTTTAGTTGTCTTAACCCTGGTAACGCCTAATATTTTTGGTGCTTTGCTAGGATTTTCTATCTTAGATGACAGGGATGATCATATTTTTCAATCGGTGCAGGTAACTCCCTTAAGTGTGGCGGGTTTCTTGGCCTTTCGCACCTTGCTGGTTGCGTTCTTGTCGTTTATCTCCACTTTGTTTGTGATGTGGTTTGTGCAGATCGGAAATTTGTCTTGGTGGGATATGGTGACTATTAGTCTGTTATCTTCTTTGGCGGCACCTGCTACAGGGTTATTAATTAATGCACTGGCAACCAATAAGGTGGAAGGTTTTGTGGCCATGAAGGGTGTTGTGGGTATTTTGATCGTGTTTCCTGTTGTGGGCTTGTTTTTCACGGATCTAAAAGAGCTCTTTTTTTCCTTAGCACCAGGCTTTTGGCCTGCAAAGGTGTTAAGTAGTTTAGTGCGGGGTGAAGGTGCATTACCTCTTAGTGC
>JAAZLB010000306.1 GCA_012799535.1 Bacillota bacterium
AGCAAGTACACCGGTGGAGTAAAGTGATTAAGACTGAAAAATACCCGATTAGAATTATGCATAAGGTTCACTAAAGCTGTACCCATGACAATGTTAGTCAAAAGGGGAGAGAGCCCCCACATCTTGGACAGGCCAGTAGAAGCAAAAATTGCAGCTAAGGCAACAATCATGACTTCATCTGTATCGGAAGCCTTTTTGGCAATGAAGGCTAGAATTACACCCACAACTGCCCCAACAGCGAAACTGCCAAAGATCTCAATGAAGGGCTGGAGTAGCATCTGCCAAAAGGTGTAGTCACTACCTCCTACATAAACCCTAGCAATGGACATGGCAATACCAAAGGCCATAATTCCAAACACGTCATCTAAGGCCACAACGGGTAATACGGTTCTTGTTACTGGTCCATCAGAGCGATACTGACGCATCACCATTAGTGTAGCTGCTGGCGCAGTAGCTGCAGACATGGAAGCAATAACTAGACTAAACACAAAGTCTTGGTTGAAGAGAAAAAACATTACCGAAAAGACTACAGCAATAGCTCCCACCACTTCAGCTAAGGTAATAATAACGATAGACTTACCGAGTTTCATCATTTCTTTCATCACAAACTCGCTACCAATACTAAAAGCAACAATAGCTAAAGCAACCTCACTAATGATGGTAAATGATTCCATATCTTGGGCAGAAACAAGTTTAAAAAAAGAAGGACCTAAAAATAAACCCGCCACTAAGTACCCGGAAACATTAGGCAGCTTGAGGATCTTTGCAACTTTCCCCCCCAACCACCCTACCACTAACACAATCGCTAGTTTGAATAAAACATCCATGCACATACCCCCAAAAAGCTTTTTTTCACGACAAAAAGCGCATTTGCTTGCAAAGATTGCAAGTTATTTGCAAAGCTGCAAGTTGCGCTTGGTGTACTCCTGCGAGGTTAGCTGACGGGTTGGGACGCCCAAATCGCCCCTCTGAGAATCCAGATTCACCCCATAAAATTGGGTCCCCCACTGCCAAAACGGTATTCGGAGATATCACACCAAATATAGCACATTTAGCCTAGCTTGTCAAAAAACTTGCCCTTTTCCTATAATTGCCGAAAAGCTTGCTCTGTGCCTTTTACAGCCTGTTCGTCACCTCGTTCCCCATAGCGGGCCTCATTGTAATAGCTTGTTAAAGTCTGAAGTGCTTCTTGATTCACCTCATCCTGCTGTTGGGGGAGCTTGCAGGCATATTCTAAGGGGGTTGTCCCCTCCTCAAAGGGCACTTCTTTACTGGCCCGGACTGCGAAACGGGCGTAATAGGTGCGAATCACTAAAAGGGGATCTGCACCCCGATACCATTTAGGTTGCCGAAGCCTGGTCAAGGGCCGAACTAAGGTTTGTAAGGCACCTTTAAGATCTTCCAAAACCTCCCCTCGTGAATAGACCGATTCTCGGCTTTCCCGTACTAAACCGCCACTACTTTCCCTTGGCCTATTCAGTAATTTACGCAGTACTAACCAAACTACTAGCAAGAGAACAAGGATGAAAAAAAGCCATCCACCCCAGCCTAGAGTTTGCACTGTGGCGGGATTAAGTCCCCCTTCAATCTCTGGGCGTTCCATGGGGAAGCGTTCCATTCTGGAAAACTCCATAGGCACCTCTTGTTTTTCCACCTGATCAGCCCAGCGAAACAAAGGGGACATCAACCAGGCGAAGGGGCGCACGATCAAAAATACTACTCCATCAATGAAAACTCCATAGATTTTCCCCAAAACCCCCAGGATATTTTGTAAAAAATCAGGAGAAAGTAAGGCACCTAAAAGCAATGCTAAGCCACCTACTACTAAGACGAATAAGGTTACAGTACGACCTAATCCCCCATAGTCAGGTGCCAAGCCTTCCCCTTCTAAAGCGGTAGCATTCCAAAAAATTAAGGCTAACATACCGAGGGCGAAAAAGAGGAGCATAGGGAAAAGTCCCAGCTCATAACCGAGGGTACTTTCAAAAATTGCAGTAACCACCAAGAATAAACTTCCCCAAGCCCAATCTAGGGCAAATCTTCTCCGCCGGGGATAATATGTAAAGCGGCTCCCAAGATACAATAAAGCTATAGTAAGGGGCAAACATAAAACTAAGGGTAAACTCCATAAAAAGGCTAAACCAAGGGGAACCACTAGACCTAAAAGCAAGATAGGAAGTCCCTTTTTGCCTCGTCCTGCCACTTTTTTGGCTACCCAAATGCTAGTGAGGGTGGTACAAAACACCCAGAACGTTTGCGCAAATAAGAGAAAATCCCAGCTTGACTCAGCTAATTGCAACCAAGGATAGAGTAAGATGGTTACTAAGATCCCTTGAATAAATACGAGAAAGGAGGCTCTAAAATAATTCCAAACTGGAAATTTCATTCCAAGGTTCCCCCCCTTCAATCCACCATTCTTTCAGTCCCTCAGTTTTCACAAGCTGAGTACTATCTGGGACCACGCGAATCACCGCCACCCGGGATTTTAACATTAACCTCCGGATCAACTGTACAAGCTCCTTATCTAGCTCCCCTGGGGCAGTAGTAATAATTACTACAGTATTACCTGGTTTAAGTTGACCTTGGAAACTGCGGAGAACCTTGGTTAGAGGATCTACGCTGAAATTTTGCAACAAAGCTAAATTAGTCAATAGTTGCGATCTTTGGGCCCTCCCCCGTGCTACTCGATTTGGTGCACGGCCAATACCTATTTTTGAAACTAAATTGGTGAGAAGATGGAGTTGATAGCCTCCCTCACAGTAAGTGTGTACTAGGGAGGCAGCAGTCACAATGGCCACTTCTAGATTATTAGAAACTTGCTTGGTCCACCAATCCAAATTCGGTGGCTGATCGACGATTAAATAGAGCTGTTGATCGAAGGAGGGTTTTTCCACATTCACCTGGGTCTCCACATGCCGTGCAGTAGCCTTCCAGTTAATTTGTCTAGCCGAATCAGTGCTTGCATAGGGCCTAGTCCCCACCCGATTGAGGGGATCTACAAAAATCCAGCCTTCCCGCGGCCTAGAACCAAAAAGATAAGTGTCTAAAGAGTTGATCCCTGCAATAGGTACAATCTTAGGAAACACAATCAGCTGAGTAACAGGGAAGACTTCTTCTTGCTGATTTACAAAAAGCCCGAAGGGGTCTGCATAACTCAAAGAGCCACTACCAAATTCAAAGCGCCCCCTCCTTAAGGGGTATAATTCGTAGGTACGCTTTCTTTTCTCATACCAGTTTAGGTGAAAATAGTCTTGAAAGATGTTGTAGGCACCATCCTTGACAACCACCAATTTGCGGGGATCCCCTAATTCTAGTCCTGGTGTGATTGTTTGCTCAATTCTAAGGCCAAAAAGGGGCAAGAG
>JAAZLB010000307.1 GCA_012799535.1 Bacillota bacterium
TAGATCTGAAATTACGTCGAGAAATGCAACATGAACTGAAAAACATGCAAAAACAGTTAGGGATCACCTTTGTCTTTGTGACTCATGACCAAGAAGAGGCCTTGTCTATGTCAGACACTGTTGTTGTCATGAAGGATGGGGAGATCCAGCAAATTGGTTCTCCAGAGATGATTTATAACGAACCGAGCAATGCCTTTGTAGCTGGGTTTATTGGAGAAAGTAATATTGTGGATGGGATTATGCGCCAGGATCGTTTGGTGGATTTTGGTGGAGCCCGCTTTGAGTGTGTGGATGTGGGTTTTGAGAAGGACGAAGAGGTTGATGTGGTTATTAGACCAGAGGATTTAGTGCTGATCCCTGTGGAAGAGGCTAAACTCACCGGTGTAGTGCGTTCAGTTACTTTTTTAGGCGTGCATTATGAGATGATTATAGATGCACCTGATGGAACTCCCTGGTTGGTCCATAGTACCCTCATGGAGCCCGTTGGTACCACGGTGGGTTTGAATCTTGCCCCCATGGATATACACATCATGAAGAAGGTGAGTGACTCATGAAAAAGTCTTCTGCCATGATTCCTTACCTCGTTTGGATGGCCATTTTCATTATTGTTCCCATGTTGTTAGTGGTGTATTATGCCTTCACTGTGACAACACCGGAGGGTTCCACTTGGTCATTGGATAATTTCGCGAGGTTTTTTGAGCCCATCTATTTGCGGGTGTTATGGCGTTCCTTGGCTTTAGCCTTGGTAAGCACAGTAATCTGTCTCCTTCTAGGTTATCCTGTGGCCATGATCATGGCTGGTAATGCTTTCACCCGCAAGAATGTGTTGATGTTACTTTTTGTAGTTCCCATGTGGATGAACTTTTTACTCCGGACCTACGCCTGGCTCACTATTTTGGAACGGAATGGGTTCTTGAATATACTCTTAACCCGCCTAGGCCTACCGCAGATTAACATTTTATATACTAGCACTGCAGTAGTTCTAGGCATGGTTTACAACTTTTTACCTTTTATGGTGTTACCCATTTATTCTGTACTCAGTAAAATCGATAAGGGCGTCATTGAGGCAGCTGGTGACTTAGGTGCTAATGCGGTTCAGGTCTTCACAAGAGTTATCTTTCCTTTGAGCCTACCTGGAGTAGTCTCGGGAATTACCATGGTCTTCATGCCTGCCTTAACCACCTTCGTTATCTCAAGGTTGCTTGGTGGTGGCCAATTTACTCTTATCGGTAATCTAATTGAACAGCAGTTTTTGGTTGTAGGCGATTGGGGCTTTGGTTCCGCAATCTCCATGGTGATGATTATCTTTATTCTACTCAGCATGGCGATTATGTCCTTTTTCGAGGGCGAAGATAAGGAGGCGACCCTATGGTAAAGTTCCTGGAGCGTTGCTATGTTTATCTTGTCTTCGTGTTCTTGTATATGCCCATTGCGGTTTTGATGGCTTATTCCTTTAATGACTCCCGTTCTAGGGGGACTTGGGGTGGCTTTACCTTGAGGTGGTATGCGGAACTATTCCAAGATCGGACGATCATGACTTCCCTGTACTACACACTTTTAATCGGGGTGCTCGCCTCTTTAATTGCCACAATCATTGGTACCATGGCTGCCCTCGGGATTCATAATTCACGGGGTTGGAAGAAGAAGCTGATCATGAATATTACCTATATTCCTGTCCTCAATCCCGATATTGTCACTGCGATTTCCTTAATGATTCTTTTTGTATTCGCCAAGGTGCGTTTGGGTTTCATTACTTTGCTGTTGGCCCATATCACTTTCAATATTCCCTATGTGATCCTTTCTGTCTTGCCTAAGCTTAGGCAATTGAATAAACACCTTTATGAAGCTGCTCTCGATTTAGGAGCCACTCCTGGTCAGGCTTTCTGGAAGGTGATTATTCCTGAGATCATGCCGGGAATTGTCACAGGAATGTTGTTGGCCTTTACCTTGTCTATTGATGATTTTGTAATTAGTTTCTTTACTACTGGTTCTGGGGTTTCCACCCTCTCGATTACCGCCTATTCCATGGCCAGACGGGGGATTAATCCTAAAATTAACGCCTTATCAACCATCATGTTTGTGTTCGTGCTGGTATTGTTAGTTATTGTAAATATTCGCCAAGAACGGGAACAGAAAAAAGGAAGGGGTGGAAAAAATGGTGCAAAGAGTCAAAGTGGGGGTTATTCTCCTGAGCATAGTGATCCTCAGTTTGGGACTGAGTGGGTGTAAGCAAGACAAACCAGTTCTCTATGTTTACAACTGGGGGGACTATATCGATGAAAGCATTTTAGAAGAGTTTGAGAAGGAAATGGGAATCAAGGTTATTTACGATACCTTTGCCACTAACGAAGACATGTATGTAAAGATCAAGTCTGGCGGTAGTTCCTATGATGTGATCTTTCCCTCAGATTATATGTTAACTAGAATGAGGGAAGAAAATATGTTGGAAAAGATAGATTTGGAACAGATCCCTAATCACAAACATCTAGAAAGCCGTTTTATGGGCACGGAGTACGATCCGTCAAATGAATACTCCCTACCCTATATGTGGGGCACCATGGGTATTTTGTATAACACTACCATGGTCCATGAAGAAGTTGATAGCTGGGATATCCTGTGGGATCCTAAGTATGCTAAAGAGATCCTAATGCTAGATAGTCAACGAGATTCCATCGGAGCTGCCCTGTTAAAGTTGGGTTACTCTTTGAACACCTTAGATCCAAAGGAACTGGCGGACGCTGGTGAACTCCTTAAAAAACAAAAACCCCTTGTCCTAGCTTATGTCGTTGATGAGGGCAAAGACAAGATGGTGGCTGGCGAAGCTGCCTTGGCCCTGACTTGGTCTGGCGAGGCGGCCTATGCTCGAGAAGAAAACGAGGATTTAGCCTATGCGATTCCTAAAGAAGGAACCAATATTTGGTTTGATGTGATGGCTATTCCCAAGGGGGCTAAAAATAAGGAGGGTGCCCTAAAGTTTATGGATTTCCTCCATCGCCCCGAGATTTCTCTTCGGAACGCGGAGTATACTGGCTATGCTACCCCCAACTTAGCGGCTCGAGCTATGCTTCCAGAGGAGATTCGCACTGATCGTAGTTCTTATCCAGAGGAGGAAGACTTGGTGAATGCTGAGGTTTTTGTTAGCCTTGGCAAGACATTGAAGGAATACGACCGGATTTGGACTGAAGTAAAAGCACACTAAATGAGCGAAAAAGGTCCTCCTTTCCGGGGGATCTTTTTTATTATCTCGGAACGAGAAAAACGCCAGAACAGAAAGGAAGGATGATTAGCATGACAAAACGAACCAAAATAGTCCTTATGCTACTGAGTTTGGCGGTGATTAGTATGATATTAAGTGGATGTAAGCAAGACAAGCCTACACTGTATGTGTACAACTGGGGCGATTACATCGACGAGACAATCATCGGCGAGTTCGAAAAGGAAACGGGTATTAAGGTTGTCTATGACTCTTATGCCACTAACGAGGATATGTATGTAAAACTTAAGGCTGGCGGCAGTTCTTATGATGTAATTTTCCCCTCGGACTACATGTTAACTAGGATGTTGGAAGAAGATATGCTGGAAAAAATCGATCTTACCAAGATTCCTAATGCCAAGTATATCGAAGAGCGCTTCATGGGCAATGAGTATGATCCTAACAACGAATATTCCTTGCCCTATATGTGGGGAACGGTGGGCATTTTGTACAACACAACCATGGTGGATGAACCTGTGGATAGCTGGGATATTCTTTGGGATCCAAAATACGCTAAGGAGATCCTTATGCTTGATAGCCAGAGGGATTCCATTGCGGTGGCCTTGCTGAAATTAGGCTATAGTATCAACACCTTGGATTTAGATGAGTTAGAAGAGGCTGGGGAACTCCTTAAACAACAGAAACCTTTAGTCTTGGCTTATGTTGTAGATGAAGGCAAGGATAAAATGGTGGCAGGAGAAGCAGCTTTAGCTGTGATTTGGTCTGGCGAGGCTACCTACGGTCGCATGGAAAACCCAGATCTGGAGTATGCGATTCCTAAAGAAGGTACTAACGTCTGGTTTGATGTGATGGCTATTCCTAAGGGAGCTAAGAATATTGAGGGTGCCCACAAATTTATGGATTTTCTCAACCGTCCCGAGATAGCCTTCCGCAATGCGGACTATCTAGGTTACGCCATTCCTAATTGGGGGGGCAGGGCCTTGATTCCAGAGGAGATTAGCACTGATCGTAGTATCTATCCTGAGGAAGAGGATCTAGTTAATGCGGAAATCTTCGTTAATTTAGGGCAGACCTTAAGGGACTACGATCGAATTTGGACTGAAGTTAAGGCACACTAAAAAGGATAGAAGAAAGCGACCAAGATCCGAATCCATGATCTGGTCGCTTTTTTAGGTGGATTGGTTGTCATTCGCGGATTTTGCCTTCTTTTTCTAGTTGGACGATCCTTTGGTAATAAGACCAAGAGGGAATGGCTAAGATCAAGGCGACCACTAGATTTCCTAAGTTTTCCAAGCGATTCAGCAGTAGACCAAGACCAAACACGAAGTTAAGGATAGCCAAGGGTAGTAAGAAACGTAAAATGCGCTTGTAGTGGTTGATTCTAGATTCCTTGTCAGAATACAGGTGAAAGGGACCTTCTGCGGACTTTTTCCTCAAGTACACCCACCGAAAGTCAGAAAACATAGTCAACGCAATGCCAGCCTCGGGTTGCCATCTGATTTAGCCAAGCTTCCTCTTTTTCAAAGTCGATAAACACCCGATAGATAGTTTTTTTCATTACGATTTTCCTCCCACCATTAA
>JAAZLB010000040.1 GCA_012799535.1 Bacillota bacterium
CTAAAAGTCCTAAGACCAGTAAGACTAAGGTTAAAAACAATATAAGTCCCATTATTCCCCCCCATTCTTCTACCATTTCAGCTAGTTCCGACTTTTATTGTACATCACTTTACATTTTTATGCACTAATGTAATAAGACCTCCCGATTTCCGGAAGGCCTTTCCACGATCACTTCACCCTTGATATTTTCCATTTTCCAGAATTATAACGAATTAGCACCAAGAAGGAGCGTAGCAATTGATCTGCTACTAGGGCAACCCAAGCTCCATCCAACCCCCAACCAAAACAATTAATCGTCACAAGAGCAAGACCAGGCCTTACCAAAAGTACCGTTAAAAAAGTAATTACGGCTGTTGCTCGAGTATCCCCTGCACCCCGCAGCGCACCTGCTAAAATGAACTGAGACGATTGGAAAGGTTGAATAATTGCCACCAGTTTTAAAATTCGAGCCCCTTGGGCAATAATTTCCGGATCATCGCTATATAACATGACAATCTGTCGACCAAAGAAAAAGAATGTTCCTGCCAAAACAAGAGAGATGATCATGCCTAACCGACGAGTGTGGTTACTATAACTTTCTGCCATATCGGGGCGCTTTTTGCCCAAACTTTGCCCCACCAAGGAGGTGGCAGATACCGCGAAGGCTTGTCCTGTCATAAAGGACATTGCTTGAATATTCATAGCAATTTGATGGGTAGCATACACTACCGTGCCTAAAGAAGCCACCGTCTTAGCATAGACAATCATACCAGCGCGCATCACTAATTGTTCCATCAGGGCGGGAATACCAATATCGAAAATACTGCTCAAATGATGCCATTTAGGTTTGAAACAGCCTTTCCGAAAAGAAAGTTTTAAGTAATGATCGCCCCTCAAGACGACCCTCAGAGCTAAGGCGAAGGCGACACCCTGACCAATAATGGTAGCCAAGGATGCACCGGGCAATTCTAATCGGGGAAAACCAAAATGTCCATTAATTAATAGGTAATTCAAAATCACATTAACCACATTAGAGACTAAGTTATAGATCATAGCCACCCTAGTATTGCCGACGCCACGCAATGTTGCAGTAATGGTGGAAGTCAGAGCCATTGCTACAAAGCCAATCATCTGTATCTGCAAATAGATGGTTCCACCTGCAAGAGTCTCTGGATCAGCAGCACCCATGAAGCGAATTAAGGGTTCCGCATAGACATAACCTAAAACAGAAGCTAATAAGGACAACACAAAGCTCAATAAAAGCCCTTGCCGTAAAATGTCATTAGCCTTGTCGGGCTCTCCAGCACCTCGATAACGGGCCACTAAGGCAGTTGCTCCCACATTCATGGCCACAAACATGGTCATTAGTAAAAATTTCGGTTGGACGGTTAAACCAACCGCGGTGATGGCCCAAGGTCCCAAACGACCCACCATCATGAGATCAACCATAGAAGTAAGTTGGGTTAAGGTTAGTTCAATCAGGGAGGGCCAGGCGATACGAACCACATCGGAATAGAGCATCCTAGAGGTAATCCCCTGTGGTAGGATTCTAGAGACCCTCTCACCAGTAATACTGCCATCGCCCTCTGCGACAAAATCTAGAGCCAACTGTACATGCTGCGCAGTTTCCTTAAATGCCACACCTTCTCCTTCAAATTTAGCCATAACATCGTTTTCCTTTACTCTACTTATGCTAATTTTTTATCAGTTTTCGCAGCTGGAACCAAGTGGCAAGCTACGAAGTGCCCATCACCAGAATCAACGAATTCAGGTTCTTCCACTTTACAAATATCCATTGCTTTCGGACATCTAGTGTGGAAACGGC
>JAAZLB010000308.1 GCA_012799535.1 Bacillota bacterium
CCTGGAGCAGGCAGAATTGTTAGCACTGTAACCATTCTCATCTCCGCTATCATTGACCATAACATGAGTCTACAAGAGGCAATCGAAGCTCCAAGGTTCTATGTACGAAACACAACTGAGAACTTCGAATTCGAGCCTAGAATTTCTCCGGAGATTTTAGACACTCTTGGTCAGATGGGTTATCCTGTCACCGAAAGAGGAGAGTATGACTTGTACTTCGGTGGTGCTCAGGGTGTGTTGGTTGATCCAGTAACCGGCGGATTAGTCGGTGGAGCGGACCCAAGAAGAGATGGCGCTGCCATAGGTTACTAGAATTTCCATGTGCGCGTAACAGTGGGGCGCGGTTTAAGGCGCCCCACTCTCAATTAAGGGCAATATTTGTGGAAGAGTGATGACCTTGTCAATAGAATTTCTAACTTTAGTAGCGATGATCGGCTCTTTTATTGTCTTGGCCGCCCTTCTCAAACTTCCCGCGGCTTTAGCTACGGCGGGTTCGGCGGTTGTGGGCTTACTAATCAGTGGAAATGTAACCAATGTCCGCCATCTTGTGGAGGGAACCTTCGGTTATTTCGATGTTATGCTCATTATCGCCACAGCAATGATCTTCATGAAAGCCTTGGAAGAATCGGGGATTCTCCAGGAAATTTCTAAGAGAATGGTTAGACGGTTCGGGAAAAGAAAAATACCTCTAACTTTAGTCTCCATGTTTCTAGTAATGATTCCAGGCATGCTTACTGGATCATCTACTGCGGCGGCTTTGACTACTGGTCGCTTTGTAATTCCTGTATTAATTGGTGCAGGTTTCCCCAAGACTAGAGCAGCAGTTTTGGTGTCTTTAGGTAGTATCTTGGGCATGATTGCTCCCCCGGTTAACGTGCCTGTGATGATCATCGGCTCCGGCATCGACATGCCCTATGTGGGTTTCGACATCCCATTATTAATCTTGACTATTCCCATGGCCATTTTGATTTCCTTATGGGCCGCACTAAGCACTAAGGGTGAAGCGGTAACAGTCAATCTTAAAGAGGACAACTCTCAAGATGCCATTCCAGGTTTTAGAGTGTATATTCCCCTACTTGTGGTTTTAGCATTGATGATCGCTTCGCGGATCTTTGGTGGAGGCTATCTGGATGTAGGTATTCCCTTTATGTTTGTAATCGGAACCGTCTTTGCACTATTTTGTGGCAAACCTGTTGCTATTTGGAAAACCATTGTGGAAGGTGTAGGCTTGGCTATGCCCGTAATGGGGATTTTGGCCGGTGCAGGAATGTTTGTGCAGATTATGACCTTATCAGGTGTAAGAGGTCTAATTGTCACTACTGCCTTGGATATACCTAGTAATTGGTTAATTATTGTAGCGGCACTTACTTTGCCTTTATTCGGAGCCATATCTGCCTACGCTTCTTCGTCCGTTATGGGTGTTCCAATTGTCTTGGCTTTGCTTGGTAATAATGAAATTGTGACAGCCGCGGCTTTGTCCCTAATGGCTGCCCTTGGGGATTTGATTCCTCCCATTGCCATTGTGCCCACTTTAGTAACCCAATCAGTGGACCCTTCTCCGGAATTCCGGAGACAGACCATTAAGGAAAGTACTGTACCAGCCATAATTATTCTACTTTGGGCTCTAATTGTGTTAGCAAACGCGATGAGGATCGGACGATTAATTGGTCTTTAAACGCAAAAGTTAGGGATTGCGCAGGATTGACAAGGGGGAACTAGAAATGAGTAATTATCTAAGCCATGCCTTCGCGAGTTGGCTAACACCCATCTATTTGATAGTACTAGCCATTATTACAGTGGCCGTTATGCAGAATGTTTTGAAGGAAGAAAAGGCATTGGCCCAGATCGTTGGAGGCATTATTCTTATTCCTTTAGTGTTACGACTTCTTTTGATTAAATAATATTGGCCGGTGATTTCCATGGCGCGATTGCAGCAAAATCGAACGGCGCGGGCGGCTCTGTTTGGTGCCGCCCTCTTTGTCATGTCTCTACTTATGCCTCTAATAGTAAATGTGGAGACTTTTGGCATCACTACTCTCATCATTGAATCCTTAGAAATATTAAGCGTAGGTCCCCTATTAGATGCGGGGATTCGCCTAGTACTTATGAACACCCTCAGAATAGCCCCTACCTATCTGGGGGCATTGATCGTTGCGGATCTAATCACAAGAAGTTTTTCTAACATAGAATTTAAAACCCGCTTAGGAGAGTTTGCGGTCACAAGCCTTCTCGTACCCACCCTTGTGGTACCTTTTGTTTATTGGGTGATTGAATCATTCTACGGTATTCGCTACGACTTTAGAATGCCCGCGATTTTAAGCATAGCAACAGTTGTAGCCACACTCCGAATTAGTAGAACTGAGACCACTGAAAGTCTGGGCAAAGCTTCTTTGATCGTAATCCAACTTGTCTTTGGTTTTCAGTGGCTTGATATTGTACCAGCTTTAACCAGTCTAGGCTTTGGCCACGGAGAAATTTCTCAGGATATCAAGGTTGTTGCAGACTTACTAGGGGCGACCTCCCTCTTTGATATCTTTGGAATTGTAGCCTCTGGTATTTTGATTCTAAATGGGCTTATTTCCGCTAAATTTATTGTGGATTACCAGGAAAGGCTTAGATTTGCTGAGTATGAGAGACAAAGGTCTATAGATATGGAGCGGATGAGATCTGAAGCAGTTTTAGCACGGGGGTATAGGGAAATTCAGACCTTGGTTCATGATTTAAAGACCCCCTTGACAACTATTCAAGGTTTAGCCTCAGCTATGGCCGAGTTCAATGGAAATAGTGGTATGGGGGCCCACGCTCAAAGAATATCGTGTGCGGCAGAAAGAATGGATGCCATGATTCAAGAGATGATGAGTGAAAGTGCGAGACGGCAGATTCCTGCTCAAGAATTTGCCAAAAGGCTAGCATCACACTTGCCAGAGGAGAAGACCTTAGGATTAGTAACATTTGAGGTTGCAAAGGATCTACCCGATATCCTCGTTAACCAAACCAGGCTCGTTCGGGCAGTGGTGAACTTAATTGATAACTCCCTTGACTCCGGTGCTAAGCAGGTCCATGTGCAATTTTGCACCAATGGGGAAGCGCTTAATATTAAGGTGATCGATGATGGGCCTGGGATCAGCGAAGACGCTTTAGCCAGATGTTGGGAAGGGGGATATTCCACCAAAAATAGTACTGGTCTGGGACTAATGTTTGTTAAGCAAGTTGTA
>JAAZLB010000309.1 GCA_012799535.1 Bacillota bacterium
GAATAGATAATTAAGCGTTTTCCACCCACAAACCCCCAGCCTCATCAACTGAGGACCGGGGGTTTTGCACTTAAAACGGAGAATTATCATTTTCAGGTGTCCCAATTTCTGTAAATGAATCTAGCATCTCACAGAAAACCTGAGCTTTTTCGTCGTCGTAATTGTCGATTAATTGCTGGAGCGCTTCTTTTTGCGGGTCGGTAGCATGGGGGTTAGTGCTGTTTTGCAGAGCAAGATAGTAAAAGAGCTCACTGTAACCATCGAATCCTAAGCGTTTACACAATTTCATGATAAAAGCGGTTGAGACATAATTCTCATCGGCTATTTGCTGGATGCCTACCTTGCCAGAGTTATCTTCGATATGTTGAACAATACTTGTAATAACTCGCTTTTCTTCTTCAGTGAGCAGATTGGTTAAGAGGTAGTAATAGTTATTGCTCATTGACTTATCCTTTCTGTACCCAAATCTACCAATCAGGATGTCCCGTCTGAACATTCTAAATGTATGTTTCTCTTACCCAGCCTCTTTTTCCTGCTCGTATCCGTCTAAGGCCATCTTGGCAGCGCCATAAATTCCCGCGTCATTTCCTAATTGAGCCAAGACAATCTCCACCCGTTCCCGGGAAAACGTGGAGTATTTTCGATAGTAACGTTCAATGATCTCCAATAAAAAGTCCCCTGCTTTCGATAGGCCCCCTCCAATGATAAAGGCGTCAGGATCCACAATTTGACCTATAGTGGCGATAGTTCTTCCTAAAAACTCCATGCAGTACTCTACAGTAGTAGAGGCTAAAGGGTCTTGGAGGCGAGCTGCGTCCAAAATATCCTTCGCGGTGATTTCCTCCTTATTATGCCATATGGAGTTCTCTAAACATTTGGTTGAATCGATGAGCCGATGCATATTAGTGACTAAACCTGTTGCTGAGGCGATTTGATCTAAGCAGCCTTGTCCGCCACAATTGCACATTTCAGGTTCATCTGGATTGACCATGATATGGCCAATCTCTCCTGCAATGCCCCTTCTCCCTATCAATACCTTCCCATCGATCACAATACCACTACCTACTCCGGTTCCTAGCGTAATTAGAACTAGACTGTTGTAGCCTTGACCGCCACCTTGCCACATTTCTCCCAAGGCCGCTGTATTGGCATCATTGGCTACGAATACAGGAACGCCCCCCAGAAGTTTAGATAGGTTTTTTGAGACATATAAATCCCTAACGCCTAAATTGACACAAGCCTCTACATATCCATCAGCTTTCACAGATCCTGGTATCCCTACCCCAATTCCAATAATATTGGAGTAGGTAATATTGCTTTGATCTGCCTCTTCGATAATATTCCTGGCGATACATTCCAGCAAAATTTTTCCATCTCCAACTGGCGTTTTCATCTCCCATTTGTTGATCAGCAGACCAGTTGAGTCGAACATGCCGAATTTAATACTGGTGCCGCCTACATCAACTCCAAAACATACATTCATCTCTTCATTCTCTCCATACTAGTATGATTTGTCGTCTATTGTATCCTAACTATAAATTTTAGTTCTTGACTGCAAACGGGGCCAAGCAGAATCACAAGTGTGATGCATCTGCCAAATACTCGCAAGCCCAGTTTTCACCGTCCCAATGAAGCATAGTGCACGAAGTGTTTTCAATGGACAGTTGGTCAAAAGGTTCAACTACAGTGTTGAGAAACGAACGCATAAGGGCACCATGGGCAACGATAAGTACACGTTCACCTAGATGGGCATTACGTATCCTCTCATATACTTTCACTGCTCGGGCTTGCAAAGCCTCATCATTTTCTCGCCCAACCTCAGGGGCATGAATATCTGGATAGAGTTCATTTGCTTCAGCAAGCAACAGACCTTCCCTTTTACCTTGCGAACGTTCTCGTAGTAGTGGTTCAATCTGAATTGACAGACCGGTTTGCGCGGCTATAACCTCCGCGGTTTGTCGAGCACGGCTGAGATCACTAGAATACAAAACGGACCAAGGCTCTTTCTTTAACCTTTGTGCCACCAGTTCCGCTTGACGACGTCCTAGTGGTGATAAAGGAGGATCTAACTGTCCCTGAACACGACGTTCTGCGTTCCAAGTACTTTCGCCATGCCGGACCAGACAAAGAGTTGTAATGGGATATTTAGAGTTAATAGACAATACCATGCACCTTTCATCAAGTACTTATCATTATAGGACTTCACTTATCATGTATCAATTAGTAAAGATCTTGAAAACCTCACGTAACGAGGCTTCTTGCGAATGGATGCGCAATATTCGTCCCACTGTCATGAGTTGATCAAGCTTACTACCTAGATTTTCCTTGGTTAAAGGAATAAATAGGGAGGCCACCTTACCGTCTTGGCCATTTTTGGTTAGCTCTAGATCCTCCACCACCTGCCAAAACTCAGCTAAGGGCACAGTGGGAACTAAGTCAACCTGGACATAGTCTTGACCATAGCGAAGCTTGAGGCTAGCAGGATCCCCTTCTGCAATAATCTTTCCATGATTAATGAACGCGACCCTATTACAAAGCTCATCTGCTTCTTCTAAAGAGTGGGTGCTCATAAAAACAGCTTTCCCCTGTTCAGCAAAGGATTGGATCCGACTGCGGATTAACTCTACAGATTTTAAGTCTAAACCGCTAGTTGGTTCGTCGAGAACAAGTAGCTGTGGATCATTGAGTAACGCTCGACAGATCAATAAGCGCTGTTTCATGCCCTTAGAATAATGGGCCACTGGTTTGTTGCCTGCCTTAGACAACTGATATTCATCTAATAATTCTGAGACCTTTTCCTTTTTCGCTCCATACAAGGTGGCAAAGAACTCAAGGTTTTGTCTGCCAGATAAACGGGCGTAGAGGTTTGGCTCCTCAAAAACTACTCCAATCTTACGGCGAATTTCCTTATTATTAGGAGTCATCTCCTCCCCGAATATGCGGCAACTTCCCTCTGTGGCTCTACTCAAGCCTGTTAAAATCCGAATCGTAGAGGTCTTGCCCACTCCGTTTGGTCCCAAAAAACCAAATACCTCACCAGAGCCAACCTGAAAGCTGATGTTGTCAACTGCCACAAACTGGCCATAGCGTTTGGTTAGCCCCTGCACATCAATTACCTTCATTGTTCTGGCTCCTCTTTTTCAATCGAACTAGGATCCCAGAGTAAGTACATTGACTCCTCTTTTGTCCCAGGATTTGCTACTGCAATGTAGACAGTCTTTTCCATAATCTGATTAAGGCGGATGCCACTTACAAAGTGGGCCCTGTAACTTAAATCTACCCCATATAAGTCGTGCTCTAAATCAGTAGGCAACAAAGACCGCAAAGATGAAGGAATCCGTGGATTAC
>JAAZLB010000310.1 GCA_012799535.1 Bacillota bacterium
CTCATTGAGCTGTTTCAACCAATCTTCCCAGCCTGATTCAACTAGGGGAGAGTGTGTTCTAGTATATTGTGCTAGATTCAAGTCTAAAACCTGAAAACCTGCTTTTTTGCAAGATGCCAAAATCTTCCTAAAAGACGGGGCGAAGCTTTCTGGTGACGAAACATCAGCCCTCTTCGGTGAGGTCGAAATCTTCATTTTGCTACTCCTTCATATTTGTGCCTCAGGATCCGTGAAAAACTTCTCCAAGACAAATTTTACCAAAGCGTTTTCAAGGGAAGGGTTCAAAAGTCCCTAGTATAATTCACCCTAAAGCCCCGTACTTCCTTTCGCCACCTAGGAAAAAGAAAGGGGCCATAGCCCCCCTCTTATTATCAGACTTTAGAATAAGTCATCAACGGAAATTCGTTTGCGAATAATTCTTTCCTGATAAAGAAACTCAATGGTATCCTCTAGTTCAGCACGGATTTGATCAGTAATATCAGGATTAAAAGTATACTTTCTTGCTACGTTTTCAACTACTAAGGGAGGCAAATCCAGTTGAGAAATGGCTAGAGACATGACCTCCCCAGGGTGTTCCCTTAGATAAGCTAGGCTTTGGGTGTGGGCTTCTTGGAAAGCGGTTACCTGAGCACTCCCCACTAACGAACTGGGCACCACAGAAAAGGTTAAACCACTAATTAGACCAACACCATCTCGAAGAACTTCGATTATACCAGCCTGCTCCAGGCGAGACATAACCGGCTCTACCACCATAGCTGCATCTACCTGTCCACTTTGCAGAGCAGTAATGCCATCAGGTACAAGAAGATTGACCAGATGAACGTCCTTCAGGGTTAGACCTTGCTCCGCCAAAATCTTTCCTAACAAAACATGCACCTCTGTACCGACAGGAACCGCGATCTTAGCTCCCCTTAGTTGATCTAGAGTGATACTTCCTGGTCGCACCGCTAAACCAAAGGCACTAGGAGCTTGACTATAACAACCAATCACCTTAATATCCCTTCCGCCAGCCTTAGAGACAATGGTGGAAGTAGCTCCCATCACCGGTGCCACATCCAAATTGCCAGAGGCCATGGCTTCAGTCATGGCATGACCTACCAAAAAGTTGTGGTACTGCACCTCAAATCCTTGCTGAGTCAGAAAGCCCAGCTCTCGTTCTACTAGACTGGGTAAATTGAAAGGCAGTGAATTGTAGGCTACTTGAATAGTTGGCTTTTCCTTCGCCCCTAAATAGGAACTACCGAAACTCAAAACCAAAACCAGCACACCGACAACTAGGCTAACTAAACCATTATATCTTTTCATTAGTGCACCTCCATCCATTCCAGGATCTGGGTCTTCAAGGACGCCACTTGCTCCTGATGAATCTTACGTGGAAATGACATATCTAGGGCCAAGTCATACCGAATTCTAGCAGGTCGTTTACTCAACAGAATAAGTCTCGTACCTAAAGCCAAGGCCTCATCAATATCGTGAGTTACCAAAATACAGGTAACCCCTTGTTGTTCCCAAATCCGCTGTAACTCTATTTGCAGATTTTGCCGCAAAGGCACATCTAAATTAGCTAAGGGCTCATCCAAAAGAAGGAGATGGGGTTTCGGGGCTAAAGCCCTAGCTAAAGCCACTCTTTGAGCCATACCACCAGAGAGCTCATGGGGTAATGCTTGACCAAATTCGGAGAGATCCATCTTCTCCAGGAGTTCCTCACCATTAGCTCCAACTCCAGCCAAATTAATGTTTTCTAACACGGTAAGCCATGGAAACAGCCGAGGGTCTTGAAATACATAGCCCCGCTCTAAACTAGGCTTGGTCACAGGCTGACCCTTGTAGAGGCACTGTCCAGTAGTAGGGGCGATGAGCCCTGCAATAATTCTCAGCAGTGTTGATTTACCACACCCACTGGGCCCTAGGACAGAGACAAATTCCCCTTCTTGTACCGTTAGACTAATGTCACGGAGAGCGACCACGTTCCCCCGCTCATCCCCATCATTAAATCTTTTGGAAACTTGTTGTAACTGGAGTAGGGGCGCTGACAAAATCCTCACCTCCGGCCTTACTGACTCGCCATCTCCAGGATGGAATCAGATGATTTTGAACTGTAACAAAGGCCATATCGATTAAGACTCCAATGAAACCAATAAAGGCAATTCCAGCAAACATTTCGTCCACCCGAGCTAAAGATCTAGAGGACATGACCAAATAGCCTAGGCCACTAGTGGAGGCCAACATTTCAGCTGCTACAATGGCTCGCCAGCTCATGCCCATTCCTA
>JAAZLB010000041.1 GCA_012799535.1 Bacillota bacterium
GTGGGAATCACCAGCATGATATCGACAATCCGCATGATTAGAACATCCACCACTCCACCAATATAACCTGCAGCCACCCCTAAAATAGAACCAACGATGGCAATACAGATCCCAGAAGTCACTCCCACAATCAAGGAGACCCGGGTACCATAGACCAGCATACTGAAAATGTCCTGACCAGTGTTAATGGTGGTACCAAGGAGATGGGTTCTACCTGGGGGTAAACCCTTAGTTGTACGATCCGCGACATCATAGGGATTAAAGGGAGCAATCACTGGAGCAAAAATAGCCACTAGAACCAAAAAGCCCACCACTGTTAAGCCAATTTTCCCTTGTTGATGTGACCAAATAGTCTTGATGAAGTTACCGGTGTTTTTCAGCCGTTTTGTCAGACCCTTGAGAATTCTATGATGGAGAGGCAGTTTCTTCTTCATCGCTTATCACCTACTGTCACCCGAGGATCTAAAAGGACATAAACTAGGTCGGTTACTAAGATAGCGAAAATTGTAAACCCAGAAAGTAACAACATAATACCCATCATCAAGGGATAGTCATTAGTGTTATTAGCCTCTAAAAACAAAGTACCCATCCCATTCCAGTTAAAGACCTGTTCAATGACTACTTGACCCCCAATTAAACCACTAATGCTCATGCCAAGGGAAGTAACAATGGGAAGCATGGCGTTCCGTAAGATATGTTTGTAGCGAATGGTTCCAGGTTTGAGGCCCTTGGCCTTGGCAGTTAAGATGAAATCTTCGTTTGTAACTGCAATTACCGCATTTCTCGTGCCTTGGGCATGACCAATAATGCTTCCTACTGCCATACTTAAAACAGGTACGGTCGCGTTATACATCACCGTCTTGATGGCAGCCCAGCTCCAATCAAAGTTAGCCACCATATTAGAATCTGTATAAGCAGGAAAGATCTCCAGTTCAAATCCGAGATAAAAAGATAACAGTAAGGCAATGAAAAACCCTGGCACTGCCACCATGATTGTGGAGGCATTCAAAAGCAAGGTATCTTGCCACTGACCTCGCTTGGTAGCCGCGATCACACCAAAGGCTACCCCGATTACTAAACCAATTAGTAAGGTACTAACTGAAAGGACTAAAGTCCAAGGCAGCCGCTCCATGATTAGATCAATTACCGCTGGTGAACCTGGCCTGAAAGACTTACCTAAATCACCCTTGGACAACCCTTTTAAGTAATTAAGGTATTGTTGCCAAGTGGAAACATGGAAACCATATTGCTGCCTAGTGACTTGCTTAATGATCTCGTACTCAATATCAGTCATGTTCCCTTGTGGGGGATAATAACGTTCCGCAGGATCATCCACACCAATACGGGGAATGAAAAAGTTCAAGGTAATAACCACCGCAAAGACAAAGATGGAGTATAAAATGCGCTTAATCACATAAGTATTCTTCATTCCCATCACCTGCCCTTAGTTGATTTTTTCAAGTTTTGTAAGGTTGCAGAATTTAATAAAGTAGTACCCTCTACCACCTCATAACCGGTGAAACGATCTGTTCTAGCCACAGAAATCACATTAGAAGAATAAAGGGGAATCTTGTAGTATTCCTCTGCTATAATCGGTTGGATTTCCTTAATGAGTTCGTACTTAGTATCCAAATTCAAAGTGAGTCGCATTTCGTCAATCAACGCATCTAGTTCTTTGTTGACTAAACGCCCATAATTGGAAGTGCGCCCGAGGGCCGAAAAGTGGGCATTATACATGATGTCAATGTTAGAAAGGGAAAACACCACTCCATGTAAGGTCATGTCAAAGCGACTAGTATAGAGGTAAGTTGATTCTGGTTGGGTCCCTTTGGCCGCGTAATTCACCTTGATTCCAATTTTCTTAAACTGAATTTCCAAATAAGAGATGACATCCTGTTCCCCTGGGGAGCCTAAGATACTAAAGGTCACCCGTTCCCCATTAAGTAGGCGAAAACCGTCCTTATCCTTTTCAGGAACGATGGTATCTAAGATGGCGTTAGCTTCTTGGATCCTCTGTTCATAATTAGTTGGTAATTGATCCGCATGAGGGTTATAAAAGTCTGTCAAAGAACTGCGCATCAACCCAGAACTAGCAGGAATACCTGCCCCATTCAAAGCGTTTTTGATCAGTTCTTCCTGATTGATTGCTAAAGCGATGGCTCTTCTAAACTCTTTATTACTCAAAAGATCCCGCATGGGATTTCGTTCACTAGTCACTGGATTAACATTCAAGACTAAAGTCTGCATAAATGTACCAGGTGCGTTCGAAACAAAGATATCCTGTTCCTTTTCAAAAAGCTGGAGATAATTAGAGCTTACTGAGTTGTCCAAAACGTCAATGTGCCCTTTAAGCAAAGCGTAGATGGCCACATTGATCTCTTGATATAAGACGTATTTAATGGTCTTCACGTTCACCAAGGGACTTCCATCCTCTTTCGTGCGGTGATAATCATCACGGCGATGGAGGACAATTTGTTGGCTACCTGACTCTTCCGTATCTAAAACGAACTGCCCACTACCAACAGGGTTTTGGTACCTATACAGCGTCTCTTCTGTAGGAGCTGCACTATTCAGTTGGTTTTGAGGAGTAACAACTGGTTCCCACACATGCTTTGGTAAAATCAGGACAGAGGTGAAAAGTGGCACAACGGAGCCTAACACCTTATTCACATGCAAGTAAATCACTGTGTCCTTGTCTTGTTCGGAAATTTCATAGCCCTGTTCCTTAGCACCGTGGTTGTAAGTAAATAAGCCCCGCTTGGTTAAGACTCCATTAGTATACTTATGCTGTAAATCGCTGGTCCAAGCTAAAGCACCTGCGTGGTTAGAAAGGAGGTTGTTGGTGGCAATGTCTAAAGAGTAATAAACATCTTCCACGGTCAAAGGCTCCCCATCACTCCAGGTAATGTTGTCATGAATGATGACTTTAACCGCCAAATATGTCTTACTAGGATCACCGTAAACCTCTTCTAGTCGGGCATAGTCAATGGAGCCCTCTTCAGTAACAATAGGCTCCCCGTTTTCATCAACGTAGTACCATTCCTTTCCAATAGATGGATGGAAATTACCAGTGTCTTCATCATAACTAAATAAGGAGTCATAAAGCATACCGGCAATTGTTGGTGCAATTCCTTCCCGAGATAACCAAGGCATATAGGCTTTAGGAAATGATGTTTGCACCGAACCTACATATAGGGTGTCCTCCAAGGGGCGATAGCTCTGCCCAGGGTTTTGACAGCCTGTTAAGCAAAGCAGTAAAACGCCCAGAGTAATTATGGGCAGTAGCCTTTTTGCCATTCTTTTCACCTCAAGCCTCTCATCACTTCGTCAACATAAAGTTATAACTTGTACCATCAAGTTCAAAGGTCATATTTAATCCTGTACCCCAAATTTCCCCCACACTAACGGAGTCTGCAGAGGTCAGGGTCAAAACATAGGCCATGGGCCCTGCACTAACACTAAAGGTGCCAGTCTCCCTCAGTAACTCCATCACTTCATCTTCTTTACCCTGGTCCATAATTGCTAGCTCATAAGAACCTTCTGGATTGAGTTTAAGGGTAGCAGTATAGGCCTCAGCCACCATAGTGCCCCCTGTAAACTCCCCTTGAATGGAGGCATCGTAAAACGTCCACTCCCCATCAAAATCTGCAACAA